>JALYWZ010000444.1 GCA_030852505.1 Myxococcota bacterium
GCTCCGGCTCGAGCTCCGCCTCGAGCTCCGCCTCGGGTTCCCTTTCGGGCACGAGCAGCAGCGCTTCCACGACCGGCACCACGTCGCGAGCATCCGCGATCACCCGCGTCGCAGTGCGCCCGTCCGCGAGGATCACGCCCACCGCGATCGCGGAGCGCACGAAGCCGAGCTCGACGCGAGCGCAGGGCTCGAGCCCCTGGTGGATAGCGAGTGACGCCCGCACCTCGTCGCCCAAACCGGGATAGGCCGCGGCCAGGCGCGGCTCGACCTCCACGGCGCCCGCTCGGCACGGGAGCGAGTCGGCGCTCGCGGGTGCGACCCAGACCACGCCCAGAAGGCTCCCCAACAGAGCGGGGTAAGCGAGGACGCGGCCGGACGTCATGCGGTGTTCTCGCACTTCTTCGCTCGCCGTCGGGGGATCCTTCATGCGGCGCACTGCTTTTCAGAAAAAAGCTTCCACGCCGATGCTCGGTAGGGTGATGGGGCCGACCTCGCCGTACTCGCATTGCGTGGTGTAGCCGTCTGGGGTGATGTCCCCCCGACAGTCCATGCCCAGAGTATTCGCCTCTTTGCTCAGGGTGACGTTCTGGCCCTCGAGCACGAAGGCGATCGAGCGACCCTCCCTGAAGCGCCAGCGCTTCTCGAGCCGCACGTCGACCCGATAGAACGCCGGGTGACGACGGCTGTTGTACGGCGGCGCCGGCAGGTTCCCGACCAGCTCCGAATACGGCGTGCCCGTGTAGAACACGAAGCGAGCTCCCGCGCGCCAGTTGCGCCCGAGGTCGAAGGCGAGCACGGCGTTCAGCAGGTGCGTGCGATCGAAATCGTTCGGGACGGTCTCGGTGACGGTCGTCCCGTCGAGCCGCAGAAAGTGAGTCTCGCGAACCGAGCGCGACAGCGTGTACGAGAGCAGGCCGCTCACGCGCTCGGTCAGCGGCCTGCGGATCGAGAGCTCGAAGCCGTAGGCGTGTCCGTCCACGGGCGCGTTTGCCGGGCAGTAGTACGGGTCTTCCGGCCGCGGACCGGCACCAGGCTCAGCGCTCGGAGGCTCGATCTGTTCGCAGGGCGCCGTCAGATCCGTGAGCCCGCTCGAGCGACTCAAAAAGCCCGTACCGCTCACCATCAACTCCCAGGGCAAGGCAACCTCGAGCCCCTGGCTCGCCTGGAAAACGCGCTGGAGCTGGCTGCTGTCGTCGGGGAACCCGGGTGCCGTGACGACGGGAGCCGGCAACGGACCGACGCGCAGCGCCGGGTACTGATGGGCGAGCCCGAGGCTCGAGACCGCGGCGACACCGCGAGCGAGCAAAGTGCGAGCCGACAAGCGCGGATCGATCGCGACCACGGTGTCGCGGACGCGGCTCCGACCGCTGGCTGCTCCCGCGTGCGCGGAGTCGAAGACCGTGACGCGAGCGCCCGGCACGAGCTCGACCCGCCGCGTCGGCCGCAGGATCAGGTCGAGGCTCGCGCCTGCGGTCAGGTTGGTGCGCGGCGGCTCGGCATTCGACGGGGCACCGCCGACCTCGGGATCAATCGCCTCGGAGTGGCGGACGCTGTACTTATCGAGCGCGCCATCGAGCCCGGCGCGGAGCCGGACCACGCTGCCGAGCTGTTGCTCGTAGTGAGCGCGGATCGCGGCGGAGTGATCGCGCAAGTACGTGCCATCGGCTCCCTGCGAGTCGTAGCCGAGGGTCGCCGCCACGCGGATCTGCCCGTCGTCGAGCGCGCGGTCGTAGCGCAGATCGACGCGGTGAAAGTCGCTGACCAGATCTTCCACGCTGCGCCCCGTGTGCAGATCCTCGTGGGCGAGCAGGTCGTGGCTGCCGAAAGCAAAGACGCTCAGCGTGTCGCGGGCCCCGACGCGCCAGGCGACGCGCGACTGATAATCCCAGTACCCGAGGGTCACGTCCGAAAAGGCGCTCAGGATCGGCCCCGGGTAGCCGTAGCGGCCGGCGACGAGCGCGCTGGCCGCGCCACCGGCAAACGGCGCTTCGAGCAGCGTGCCGGCGTCGACCAGACGCAAATTGGCTTCGCCGTGCGGCTCGGTCGCGGGCTCGCGCGTGGTGCCCGAGATCACGGCCCCGGCGACTCCGCCGAAGCGCGCCGGGGGGGCGCCGGGGTAGAAATCGACGCGCTCGAGCAGCCCCGGATGGATCACCGACGGCCCGAGCGCCACGTGGAACAGCAGCGGCACCCGCACCCCGTCGATGAAGTAGCCGTTGTTGTTGGGAGGCGCTCCCCGCACGAAGAAGTACGGAAAGCCGCTGAGCGTGGGGGTGACGCTCGGCAGCACCTCGACGGCGCGAAACGCATCGCCGAAAGCGCCGGGTAGCTCGCGCACCTCGTCGGCCGCGAGCGTCGTCTGGCCTATTTCTCGCCGTTCCCCGCGCACCGTGACCTGAGCTTGGGCCGCTGCGGAGAGCGAAAGGAACACCGCGAACCAGCAGAGTCGGGATGCCGTCACGCCCCTGTTCGCGCGACGGCGGAGTTCCCTTCACGTCCTGGGTGCGATTCGGCGGTAGCGTCCCGACTCAGTCCTGGCAGTCCCCCGAGCCGATCGCGCTCTCGCACTGGTCCGGATCGACGAAGGCGCGCACCACGGCGCGCATCCGGCACTGGAAGGTGTTGCCGTCTTCGATATCGCTGATCGCGTAGGACGACCCCTTGGCGGAGCCGTCGAGTGTTTCGCACTCCTCGACGCACTCTTCCGTCGTCGTGAAGTCGTCGCCGCAAGCGGCCTCGAGCAAGGTGCAGTACGAGTCGCAGTTGTTTCCGCACACCCCCTCGCCCGCGGGGCCAGCGTGCGGGCAATGCATGTCGGGAGCCGCGAGGATGGCGTTGTAGGCGTGGTTGCGGCGGCAGCCGATCGAGTTGACCCCGACCTGCTCGGTGCTGTCGCCCGGGTCGAGCGCTTCACAGGCCTTCTCGCACTGGTTACCGGGCTCGTAGACCGCGAGATCGCCCTGGCAGGCCACGGAGATCAGCTTGCAGTAGTCGCGGCAGCGCGGCTTCACACCGGGTTCGTCGGCGCACGGGTTGTGCGCTTCGGTCTTTACATCGGGCTTGGGGGCGAGCGCCGCGTGCCAGCAATGCGTGGTCGGCGAGGCCGAGGCGTTGCTGGCGTGGACGAGCCGGCACTGCACGGAATCCCCGTCGTGGTGGCGCTTTTCGCCGAAGGCGCTGGCGGTCGCGTCGGGGATCTCGTCCGTGTCGGCGTCGCGCAAGCCGCGGCACTTGGCGACGCAATCCGGATCTCTCAAGTTCTCGAAATCGTCGCCGGCGCAGAAGGTGTCCATCAGCGCGCAGTAGCTCTCGCAGTTGTCACCGCACACGCCGGCTCCGCCCGGCCCGGCCGCGGGGCAATGCGTCCAGACCTCGCCGGTCACCCCGGCGTTTCTGGCCTCTTTGATCCGACAAGCGATGGTGTTGTCCGGATCGTCGAGCTCGAGCTCTTCGATGGTCTTGCACACGTTCCAGCAGACGACGTCGCTCGGGTACAGCTTGTAATCCTTGGCGCAGCGGCCGTCCTCGACGCCGTTGCACTCGTTCGTGCAATTCTCTTTGGTCAGCTCGCAATATTCCTGGCACGCGGGCGAGACGTCGCTCGGGACCTGAGAGCCACCGCCGCCCGTCGAGTTGCCGGCGCCCCCGGTCGAACCGTTGCTGCGCCCTCCGGTCTCGCCGGCAAGGCGCTCGTCGTAGGTTCGATCCTCGATACCGATGATCGACTGGCAACCGCTACCGAGCAGCGTGAACAGCGCGAGCGCTGCGGGAAAACCAAGCAAAAAGCGCTTCAAAACGCACCTCCGACGCTGAGCTTCAGGCTGCGCCCGTCACTCGAGACCGACGCCGTGGGCGTGGTCGGCGAGGGCGCCGTGAAGTAGAGAACGATGCCCGTCGCCGCCAGCGCTGCGCCGCCGAACATGAACACGTTCGACAGCCG
Organism: Myxococcota bacterium; assembly: GCA_030852505.1. GTDB lineage: Bacteria > Myxococcota_A > Polyangia > Polyangiales > Polyangiaceae > PMG-095. Next base: position 3,941 of record JALYWZ010000444.1, read on the forward strand.
AGCCGCGTCTTTCGCGTCTTCGTTGAGCTCGACGCCGTCCTTGTCTCCGCACGGATCGCTCGGACACTTGTCCTCGGCGTCGTTCTTCTTCCCGAGCGCGCTCAGGCCGAAGTAGCTACCGACACCCAGGGCCACCACGCCGATTCCGCCGATCACGAGCCCGGCGGTGCGCTGGGGCGACGCGGGCGATGCGTCGCGCTCGGACGTGGTCGGGGACGTGACGGGCGGGGCGGCCGCGGCAGGCTCCGGCGCAGGCTCGAGGGGCTTGCTCGGGTCGAGCTGGAGCTCCGGCACGTACACGCTGGCCGAGTCGTGCTCGAGCCCCACGCGAGCGCTGCCCGTCCAGGGCAAGTAGCCCGGCGCGCGCGCTTCGAGCGTGTGCTCACCCGGATCGACCGGAACCCCGACGCCGAACATACCGCGGCTCACGACCTGGCCGTCGCGCAAGAGCTCGAAGCCTGGCATGGCGTTCTTGGGATCGACCTGCACGGTCAGCCGCGACAACTTGGGCTCGAGCGCCGCGGCTCGTGCGGAGCCGGCTTCGGCGCGCGAGCCCTGCCCGCCGGCGCGCGCTTGCGACGCGGCCTCGCGGAACAACGCCCAGGCACTCGCGGTGCGCCCGAGCTTCTCGTAACACTCGGCAAGGTAGAGCATGGTGCCGATGCCGCGCTCGATGGACTGGCTCTGCTCGAGCGCCTGGCATGCCTCCTGGAACTTACCGTCGCGCATCAGCGCGAGGCCGCGATCGAACAGCGACTCGGCGGCAGCCTTGTCGCTCGCGCTGGCCTGCGCGAACGCTTGCGCGGGCACACCGGTCCAACCGAACAGGGCAATGGCGCCGATCCCAGCGGCGCGAACCAACCGTGACATTGGCGGCGAGCATAACCCGAAGACCCGCGCACTTCGTCCATTCGTTTCGCGTCGCGCGTCGAGTTTCCGAGCGACGCCGTCACGCTCTCGATGAAACGACGCGCGCTAGCGACGGCCGCCGAAGTCCGAGATGCCCGGTGGCTGCTGCGCGGCAGGCCGAGCGCTCTCGCTCGCCTTCGGCGCTGCGGGGCGCGAGGG
>JALYWZ010000064.1 GCA_030852505.1 Myxococcota bacterium
GGCAGCGACGGCGGCGGCGGCAGCCCCGCAGGCGGCATGGGCGGCGGCAGCGGCGGTGAAGCGACTGCAACCCTCAAGGGTGAAATCGACCGCGGCAACAAGAGCTACGTGCTCGAGTTCGGCGATCTCTACTTCGGCGTGACCTCCGACGGCGGCCGGATCGTGGACGTGCACGTTTCGGGCGGAAAGAACATCCTGACGGGGCCCGAGGTCAACGACGTCAACTACGGCTCGACGTTCTGGCCGAGCCCTCAGTCCTGGGAGTGGCCGCCGACCAGCAGCATCCCCGAGATCAACAACGGGCCCTACATGGCGATGGTCGCAAGCCCGTCCTTCACGCTGACCGGCGCCGCGAATGCCACGGTCGGCGCATCCGTGACCAAGAAGTTCACGGCCAATCTGGCCAAGGGCTCGGTCGACGTCGAATACAAGATGACCGCGACGGCTGCAGGCAAGAGCTTCGCGCCCTGGGAAATCTCGCGCGTGCCGCAGACCGGCGGGCTCTCGTTCTACCCGACGGGTAGCGGTGCCCCCACCAGCGGTACTTTCGAAGCCGTGCCCACGACCACGGGCGCGGGTTGCACCTGGTACCAGGGCGCCGCGGCGCGCCCCAGCGCCGATCAAAAGCTGTTCGCAGACGGTACGGGCGGCTGGCTCGCGCACGTGCAGGGCGACCTCTTGCTGCTCAAGAAGTTCCCGGATCTGCCGAGCGGCATGGCCGCGAGCGGCGAGAACGAAATCGAAATCTACGTGAGCAGCGGCGCGAACTACATCGAGCTCGAGCAGCAGGGGCCGTACATGGCCGTTGCCATGGGCCAGAGCCTGACCTGGACCGTGACCTGGATCGTCCGCAAGTTGCCGGCCGGCATGACGGCGACTCCGGGTAACCAGGCGCTCGTCGATTACGTGAAGAGCCTCGTCCAATAATCAGCGGCGCGTCTTGCGCATCTTGCGCGCGCGCTTCTGCGGTCTCGTTTCTGGTGCCGGCGCGGGGGGCTCAGGCGCAGTCTGCTCGGCGTCCGCCATGGCGATCCGCCGCGCGGCGTCGGCTGCGGCGCGCACCAGTGGCGAGAGCACGTCCGCGGGGCTCGCCTTGTCCTTCCATGCCGCAGGCGTCCCGAGCTGGCGCAGCGCCGCCCCGTGCGCGCTCGGTTGGTCGAAGCTGAATCCGAGCGCGGGCAGCGCCTGGCGCGGGCGATCGTAGTCGGCGGCGCTGACTTTTCCGAGCTTCACGCCTGGTGTTTCGCTGGCTTTCGCTTCGGAGGCCCCACGCGCGGCGCGCAGCGCGGCGAGCACCTGCGACTTGGTCTTGCCGCGCAGCTCGAAGATCAGGAACGGGTCGCGATCGAACGCCTCACCGAGCACGTAATGCGCCGCCGCGACGTGCTTGCACGGGTCGCCCCAGTCCGGACACGAGCAGCTCGTCTTCAGATCGGCGCGCTCCCGCGGGAACAGGCTGACACCCGCGTCGCGAAACGCCTGATCGATCTCCGTGGGCATCTGCCCGGCGAGCAGCTCCGCCGAAAACTGCGCCTTGGCGGCCATTGCCGCGATCGCGCGCTGCCAAATTGCTTCCGAGAGCTCACTGAGCTCGATCCGAACCTGATACGGCGTCGGGCGCGAGCCGGTGACCTGAGCCGTCACCGCCCCGGGCTCCACGACCAAGTCGTGCGTGCGGCCGGCGCGGGCGTAGGTCTTGCCGCGCGAAAGGCGCCCCGCGTCGCCCTCGAGCACCTGCTGCAACGCGCCGATCCAGCGCTGGCCCCACCAGGTGGTCCCGGCCTTGTCGATGCGGATGCCGTGCTCGGGCGGCGGCTTCTTCGGTCCGGCAGTGCGCCAATCGAAGCGCTCCCGCGGCTTCACGGCTCCTCCGGATCGGAGACGGAGGCGCCGGAGAGCGCGAACAGGTCGCGCAGAGCTGCCGTGTCGAGCTCGGTGATCCAGCGCTCGCCCGTGCCGACGACCTTCGACGCCAGCGAGCGCTTTTGCTCGAGCAGCCGATCGACCTTTTCTTCGACGGTGCCTGCGCACAACAACTTGTGAACCTGGACCGCGCGCCGCTGCCCGATGCGGTAAGCGCGATCGGTGGCCTGGTCTTCTACGGCCGGGTTCCACCAGCGGTCGTAATGGAAGACGTGGTTCGCCGCCGTCAGGTTCAAGCCCGTCCCGCCGGCCTTGACCGAAAGCACGAAGATCCGTGGGCCGCGCGGCTCTTCCTGAAAGCGCCGCACCATTTCGTCGCGCGCTGCCTTGGCCACGCCGCCGTGCAGAAACAGCACTTCGACCCCGAGTTTCTGGGAAAGGTGGAGCACGAGCTTGTCCCCCATCTCGCGAAACTGCGTGAACACCAGGGCCTTGTCCCCGGTGGACAGCGCTTCTTCCAGCATTTCCGTGATGCGCGCGAGCTTGCCGGAGCGACCTTCGAGCGGGCCGCGCTCACCGAGGTAGTGCGCCGGGTGGTTACAGATCTGCTTGGTGAACGTCAGCAGTGCGAGCACGCGCCCGCGCCTTTCGATGCCCTCCGCGCCCTCGATGCGCAAGAGCTCGTGATCGACGACCGCCTTGTACAGCGTGGCCTGCTCGCGAGTGAGCGTGCACACCACCTTCATCTCGTTCTTCGGCGGAAGGTCGCGGATAATCGAAGGATCGCTCTTCGCGCGGCGCAGGATGAAGGGACCGACGATCCGGCGCAGACGAGCCGCGGCGTCGTCGTTGCCGTGGCGCTCGATCGGCAGCGCGAATTCGCGGCGAAAGGTCTCGAGCGGGCCGAGCAAGCCGGGGTTATTGAATTCGAGGATCGACCACAGCTCGGCCAGGCGATTTTCGACCGGCGTACCCGTGAGCGCGAAGCGATGGCTGGCCCGGAGCGAGCGCGCCGCCCGAGCCGTGGCGGAGGCCGAATTTTTGATGTTCTGCGCCTCGTCGAGCACCGCGACCGACCACTCTATTTGGGACAAGAGCTCGGCGTCGCGGCGAAGCAGGCCGTAGCTCGTCAACACCAGCGTGCCGGGCGCTTTCGCGATCTGCTCCGAGCTCTGCGCTCGGTCGCCGCCATAGTGGCGCACGATCGTCAGAGACGGCGCGAAGCGTTCGATCTCGCGCTCCCAGTTGCCGACCACTGAAGTGGGAGCGATCAACAGCGCCGGCCGCGCGTCGCCCGGTGCGTGCTCGAGGCGATGCAGCAGATACGCGAGCAGCTGCATGGTCTTTCCGAGGCCCATGTCGTCCGCGAGGCACGCGCCGAGTCCGAGTCCGGACATGGTCACGAGCCAATTCAGACCGCGAGATTGATAGGGGCGAAGCTCGGCCTTCAGGGTTCGCGGCGCCTCGAGCTCGTTCGCGCTGCCGTTGCGAAGTCGCTGCACGAGCTCGGTCATGACCCCGGACGCCGAGACCGCGACCGAGAGCTCGCCGCGTCGGGTTTCGCCGGCGAGCACCGCCTGGATCGCCTCGCGGGCGCTGACGCGGGAAGAGCCGCCCGCGAGCCGCTTCTGGATCTCGGCGAGCTCCTTCGGGTCGACCGCCACCCAAGCGCCGCGGAACTGCACGAGCGGGGCCTTGCGTCGCGCGAGCTCCGCGAGCTCTCGCGCGCTGAGCGCGTGATCGCCGACCACGGCCTGCCAATCCACGGTGAGCAGCTCGTCCAGCCCGAGACCCGCTGCACCCTTGACCACGCCCGCCACCTTCTTCGACGTGCCGCCGACGCGCATGCGCAGCCGCAGCCGGCGCTGGCCCGCGGCCGTCAGCTCAGCCGGCACGATCACACCGAAGCCGGCCTCGGAAAGCGCCGCGGCGCCTTCTCCCAGGAACCACCAGGCCGTGCGCGGGTCGAGCTCGACCGATTCCGGGTGCGCGCTTTCCAGGGCGTGCGCGATCGGAGGGAATAGTCGAGCGGCGCGCCCGAGCGCTTCGAGCAAGGACTCTTCCGGGTCGCGGAAGGCGCGTCCGAGCTTTTCGAGGCTCCGGCCCTGTGACTTGCTCCAGATCTCCGAGGCAGCGACCAGCAAGCTCGGATCGTCGGGGGACTGCAACAGAAACGCCAGCACGAACGGCTCTCCGTCGCCTACCGGCGGTTCGAGCCGGAAGCAAGCGCGCAGGCGGTCGCGCGCTCCGAGCGCGGGCTCGCTCCAGCGCTCGAGCTCGTCGACCAGCGAGCGCTCGCCGAAGCCCTGGACGTCGAAGCTTCGCTGCTCGCCGGCTAGCGCGCTCCGAAAGCGCCGCGTCCAATCATTTTGCGTCCCGCTCTTCGACGGCGCCTCGGGCAACCCCGGACCGCCGTGGCTCGCGCGCACGAGCGCGTCGATCAGCGCGTCGATGTACGCGCGCAGCAGCGCGTCCGGAGCCCACACCAGCGCCGCGCCCTCACGCGCGATCGGGACGGCATGCGCCGCTGGCGGCATGCTGCGCGAAAGAGCCGCGACCTTCGCCGAATCTTCGCTGCTCGCCAGCGAGGCGGCCCAGCGCGCTTCGAGCCGGCCATTTTGCCGGGTGATCGTGGGAACGACCAGCTCGCGCGCCATCAGCTCCAGAGCGAGCTTGCTGGCCAGCGTGTAGCTGGCGACCGAGCCGGGCAGGCTCTCGAGCTCGCTCGCAGAGACCACCGCGAGCCGAGCCGCGCTGGTGTTGAGCGCGAGCTTCACGCCCGCCACTTGGAGCCGGCCTTCGGGAGCGACGACCTCCGTCGTCCACGGCTCGCCGTCGCGCCCGAGCTCCGCGACGGCGTTCGGCGCGTCCTCGGAACCCCAGAGGAACAACGCCTCGATCTCCGGTCGGTACTGGAGCGGCATCGACTCAGCGCTCGTTCACGAGCACCAGTTTGCCGCGCGTCTGCCCCGACTGGAGCGCCTGATGCGCGCGGCCCGCTTCGGCGAGCGGGTAGGCTGCGACGTCGAGCGGGCGGATCGCGCCGCTCTCCACGCGCCGCAACAGCTCGCTCATGGTTTCACGGTACAGCGTGAGCTCGTCGAACAGATACGACAGGTTGAAGGCGAACACCGCCACGTTGCGATCGACCATCTCGAGCGGGTCGAAGCGCGGCGTGCGCAGGTAGCGCCACAAGAGCTGCAGGAAATTCGGCTTACCCCCGTGTGAGATCATGCTCGAAAAGCCGTACACGATCAGCCGTCCCATCGGCGCGAGCAGCCCGAACGACGTGCGGAGCGTGGTCGCGCCGTTTGCGTCGAGCACGACGTCGAAGCCGCGCGGCGAAAACTCGCGGGCCTGCGCCGCGAGCTTTTTCGGCTCCTGAACCAGCACGCGCTCGGCGCCTTGTGCCAGGGCGTGCTCGAGTTTGTGCGCGGAGCCCACGACGCCGAGCACGCGCGCGCCTTCACTCTTCGCGAGCTGGCAAACCGCGCTGCCGACGCCGCCGGCGGCCGAATACACCAGCACCGTCGAGCCCGCCTTGGCCGCGCCCAGCACGAAAAGGCCGTACCAGGCGGTGAGATATGCGACCTGGAACGCGCCCGCTTGCTCGAAGCCGATGCTCGCCGGTAGCGGCAAGAGCTGGGCGCGATCGACCACGACGCGCTCCGAATAGGCGCCGAAGCGCGTCACGCCGAGCACGCGGTCGCCGACCGAGAACTCACTGACGCCTTCGCCCAAGGCGGCCACCTCGCCCGCGAACTCGAAGCCCGGCGTGAGCGGCCAGCCCGCAAACTCGTTGGCCGACTTGTAAAGCCCCATGCGCGCGATGCAGTCGGCGTAGTTCACACCGATCGCGCGCGTCGCGACCACCACCTCACCCGCCTGGGGCTCGGGGTCGGGCTGCAGCTCCAGACGTAGGCTATCGAAACCGCCGGGGCGCCGGATCACGATCTTGTTCATGGCAGAGCCGAGGTGTGCCCCTCGGCGTTTACCATCGATCGGCTCGAGCCGGGAGCGCCGCTCACTCGGCGGCGGGGCGAGCGATCGAACGCGGCGGCGAGCTGTCGTGGCTGAGCACGATCACCGCAGCCTGAACCGAGCCGATCACGAGCCTTCGAGAGCTCTGAATCGCGTGCGCCGTCGGGATCAGGCTCTTCACGCACAGGGGTAGGCCGAGCTGGATATCGGGCAGCTGCTCGTTCATGCGCATCTTCACGCCGCCCGCGACCATGTTCACGATTTCTCCGAAGGCATCGGCGAGATCCCCTTCGGACTCGAACGGTTCGTCTTCGGGCATTCCGAGCAAGGCACGCGCCAGGGTTTCACCCCCGGCGGGGTCGAGCATGACGCCGACCTGGACCTTGTCGTCGCCGCCCGAGAGCGCGACGAACGCTCCGAAACCGCTCGGCACGGCCGACTGGTCGCTGGACGCGGAGGCCTCCAGGCCGAGGGCCAGTGTCGCGACCTCTTCGACCGCAGCTGCGGCGACGTCCGCCCAACGTTCGATATTCGCCATCTTTCAGCTCAGCAGGGGACCCAGGGTCGTCTGGAAGGTCTCGGCCGTGAACGGCTTGGCGATCAGGAACAGCGCACCGGCCTCGTTGGCCTTGGCGCGCATCTCGGGAGTGCTCTCGGTCGTCACGAAGCCGAACTTGACCGCATTACCCTCGGCGCGGAGCGCGGTGAGCAGCTCGATACCGCTCATCTCCGGCATGTTCCAATCGCACAGCACGAGGTCGGGCGGTGTCTCGCGGATCGCGCCGAGTGCTTGCTTGCCGTCGGCGGCTTCGCTCACGTCTACCTTCAGCCCTGCCTGGCGCAGGGTGCGCATCACGATCAGGCGCATGGCTTTGCTGTCATCGACCACTAAAACTCGCATGATTGCCTCCTCAATTACGACCCCGAGCCGGGCGGCTTAAGACGCCGCGGCATCGGCGGTGACCTCGGCGAGCGCCGAGCACGCGGCTTCGGCGATCTCGGACAACGGCAAGACCTCGACCGCGCCGCCGAGCCGGAATGCTTCCTTCGGCATGCCGTAGACGACCGACGTCGCCTCGTCCTGAGCTATCGTGTGGGCGCCCGCGTTGCGCATCGCCAAGAGGCCGCGCGCGCCGTCGGCTCCCATACCGGTCAAGATCACTCCCACTGCGTTTTCTCCCGCGGCCTTCGCCGTGGAGTGCAGGAGCACATCGACGCTCGGTCGGTGATGGTTCACCGCGGGGGCGTCCTTCAGCCGCACGCTGTAGCTCGCGCCGCTCCGCTGCAGCATCATGTGCAGGCCGCCCGGGGCGATCAGCACCTTGCCGGTCGTCACCTCTTCACCGTCCGTGGCCTCCGCCACGTGCACCTCGCACAAGCCGTCGAGGCGTTTGGCAAAGTCCTTGGTGAAGGCGCCGGGCATGTGCTGGACGATCACCGTGCCGGGGCAGCTCGCGGGCAGCGAAGTCAGGATCTGCTCGAGCGCCTGCGGGCCGCCGGTAGACGAGCCGATCGCGAGGATCTTGCGGGTCGTGACCAGCGCGCGGGTCGTATGCGCGGAGACGGGGCGCTTTCTGACCTCATCCAGGCTCGCGCGAACGCGCGCGTGCGCGGCGGCGCGAACCTGCTGGATCACCTCGTTCGCGACCTCCTGCACCGAGAATTGCGAGCCCGGCTTGCAGACCACGCCGACCGCGCCGAGCGCGAGGGCCCGGAGCGCCATGGCGCTGCTCGCGGGCGTGAGCGAGCTCACCACCACGACGGGAAGCGGATGGTGCGCCATCAACTTCTGCAAGAACGTGAGCCCGTCCATGCGCGGCATCTCGACGTCCAGCGTGATCACGTCCGGTCGAAGCTCCGCGATCTTGTCGCGAGCCACGTAAGGGTCCACGGCCGACCCGACCACCTCGATGCCCGGAGCCGCAGAAAGCGCCTCCGACAGCACGCGGCGCACGACGGCCGAATCATCGACGACCAGAACGCGGATCATGCGGCCCCGACGACCTGCGCGGCGCTCAACGCGAGCCGCACCGAGACCACGCCCTCGTCGAGCGACACCTCTGCCTCGGCGTCAGCGCTGGCGCTCGGGACCTCGCCCGCCGCCAGAACGCGCGGGCTCTCGAGCTCGCACACGGCGCGTTCGCCGACGATCGACGGCAGGGCGTTGCCGCACACGATGTTCGAGAGCTCGCGGATCGCCGCGTGCTGCTCGGTGAGCGCGAGCGGTTCGTCCTCGCCGAGCATCGCGGCCGCGACCTTGGCGACCATCGGCTCCGGCAGGCTGAGGCTCAAGACCCCGCTGCGAGCGCCGTGAAACGCCACCTCGACGCTGACGCGCTCTCCGGCCGCCGAGACGTCTTCCCCGGGCAGCATGAAGCACAGCTGCTCGAACACGTCGCGCACGGCGCGGGCCAGCGCCTCCGACCATTCCGCGTTCATGGCTCAGGCTCCTCCCACGGTCGCGTGGATCACCGCGTCGAGCAGAGCCTCCGGGCCGAACGGCTTGCGCACGAAGGCGGCCCCGAGCTCGACGAAGCGTTCGATGCGCTCGGCGCTGCCCTCGGTGCTGACCATGATCACGGGCAGCTGGGCGGTCTCGGGCCGTGCGCGCAGGGCAGTCACGAGCTCCTCCCCGTTCATCACGGGCATGTTGATGTCGAACAGGCCGAGGTTGATGTCGGGCTCGCGTTCGAGCACCTCGAGCGCCTCCTTACCCTGCGATGCCTCGTGGATGGATTCGATCGGCAACGACGCCATGCCGAGAACGCGGATCACCATCTTGCGCATCACCGGGCTATCGTCCACGACCAGGACACGTAGGCTCATCTTGAAATCCCTTCACACACGACTCGAGTCGCTCCTCCGAAAGAAACAGTGACCTCGCCCGTGCCGACGTCGAGCGAGAGGTTCCGCGGCTCGGTGCCGCCGAAATCGTGCTTTTTCATCAGCACGCCGTTTTTCCACAACAGCTTGCGCAGCATGGTCACGTTGCGCTGGCCGATGCCGGCCTCCTCTGCTTCGGCGCGGCTGAAGGTCGCTCCGCCAGCGCCGCTGACGATCAGCCGCTCCTTCTTGGCGCCGCGCTGGTAGCTATCCAAAAACAGCTTGGGAATGCCGGTGTCCGCGAACATGAACGGGTTCGCCGCGGCCTTCTCGGGCGCGAGCGACGCCTGCGGCAACATCAGGTGCAAGAGGCCCCCGACACGCGCCACCGGATCGTAAACCGTGATCCCGAGGCAGCTGCCGAGCGCGTAGGTGACGACCAGCTCCCGCGGATCGTTCGAGATGACCATGTCGGCGATGCCGACGACGCGCCGGGGGCGTCCGGCGTCGGAGCTCGGCGGACTGAGTGGAATGGCTGCTGCGGCGGACATGACTACGCCCGGTAGACCGCTGGCTCGATGCATTGCAACGGCTGCGTCAGAGCGCCGAGGCTCTCGGCGTGTCCGATGAACAGCGGCGCGCCCGGGGCGAGCCGTTCGGCGAAGCGGCACGCGAGCTGCGTGCGCGTGTCGTCGTCGAAGTAAATCATCACGTTGCGGCACAGGATCAGGTCGAACTGGCCGCGCATCGGCCAATCACCGAGCAGGTTCAGGCGCGCGAACGAGACCATGCTGCGCGCCTCTTCCGTGATTTCGTGGAGCTTCTCCGCGTCGCTCCTGGACGGCTTGCGCACGAAGCGCGCCCGCAGCGTGTGCGGAACGGCCGAGATCTGCTGCTCGGCGTAGCGGGCGGCCTTGGCATGCTTCAGCACGCGCAGCGAGATGTCCGTGGCCAGGATCCGCACCTCGCATCCGGGCAGGTGCTGCCGGCAGAGCATCGCGAGCGAGTACGGCTCCTCGCCCGTCGAGCAGCCGGCGCTCCAGATCCGTACGGGGCGGCCGAGCGCGGCCCAGCTCGGGAACAGCTGATACTGCAAGAACTCGAAATGATGCTCCTCGCGGAAGAAGCTCGTCTTGTTGGTGGTCAGTACGTCCACCAGGTTCGACAGCTCGCGGCGGTCGGTCTTCGCGCTGGCCAGGTACTGCTCGTAGCTCGAGAGGCGGAGCTGCTTCAGCCGCGAGGCGAGCCGCGACTTCACGAGCTCCTCCTTCTCGTGGCTGAGCACGATCCCGGCGATTCCGAGGATCAGCTCCCGCACCTCGGCGAACACCTCCGGGGTGAGCACGGGCACGGCATGAGCGAGCATCAGCGAGCCACCAGATCGTCACGCGAGACGATGCGGCCGATATCGAGCAGCATCCGCACCTTGCCATCGGCCTTGGAGATGCCCTCGAAGTACTCGTTGGTGATGCCGACGCCGAGGTCCAGCATGTCGTCCGTCTGGCTCTGCTCGAGGTTTCGGACCTCCGCCACGGAATCGACGAGGATCCCGAAATCCACGTCCTTGGCGCGGACCACGATGATGCAGGTTTTTCGGCTCGCACCCTGGAGCGACATCCCGAAGCGCGCGCGCAGATCGATGATCGAGATGATCTTGCCGCGCAGGTTGATCACGCCGAGCATGTAGTTTGGCGAGCCGGGCACCGAGGTCACCGGCATGATGCCGATGATCTCGCGCACGTTCAGGACGGCGATGCCGTATTCCTCGGCGCCGAGCGAGAAGGTCAGGTACTTGCCGGCGGCCATCTGGCCCGCCTGAGCGGTGGAACGTGCGGTGGTCATGAGTTTTGAGCCGTGGCTTGCGGAGCGAGCGGTTTGAGATCGTTCGGTTTCTGCGATTTGAGGTGAGAGTCACGCGCGAGCGCGATCAAGCTGTCGGGATCCAGGATCAGGCCGACCCGACCGTCGCCGAGGATCGCGCCGCCCGACACGGCGGGGACGGGACCGAGCGCTGCGCCGAGCGTCTTGGCCACGACCTGCTGCTGGCCGAGCAGCTCGTCGACCAGGATCCCGCAGCTCTGGTTGCCCTGGCGCAACACCACCACGAGGCCCTGCGTCGGATCTTCGACGGCGTTCGGGACGCGGAAGATGCGATACAGCCGGAACAGCGGGATCAGCTCGCCGCGCAGCAGGATCACCTCGCCCTTGCCGTGCACCGTCGAGATCTGCCGCGGCTCGGGCTGGAAGTTCATGGTGATGTTGACGGTGGGGATCACGTAGCGATCGGCGCCCACGCGAACCAGCATGCCGTCCGTGATCGCGAGCGTGAGCGGCAGGCGGATCGAAAACTTGGTGCCCTTGCCGACCTCGGAGCTGATCTCGATCTTGCCCTTCAGGCTCTCGATGTTCTTGCGCACCACGTCCATGCCCACGCCGCGCCCGGAGATGTCGGTGACGCTCTCTTGCGTCGAGAAGCCGGGCAGGAAGATCAGCTGGAAAATCTCCTGTTCGGAGAGCGACTTGTTCGGCTCGACCAGGCCCTTTTGCACGGCCTTCGAGAGGATGCGCTCCTTGTTCAGGCCCCCGCCGTCGTCGCTGAGGTCGATCACGACGCTGCCGCTCGAGTGGTAGGCGGCGATGCGCACCGTGCCCTGCGCGGGCTTGCCGGCTGAGAGCCGCGCTGCCTTGGGCTCGACGCCGTGGTCGGCCGCGTTGCGCACCATGTGGATCAACGGCTCTGCGATCACATCGACCATGTTTCGGTCGATTTCGGTGTCGTCGCCCGTGCTCACGAACTGGATCTCCTTGCCGCTCTTCTTGGCGACGTCGCGCACGATCCGCGTCAGCTTCTGGAACGTCGGGCGCAGCGGCACCATGCGCAGCGACATCGACAAGTCTTGAAGCTCGCGCACGATCTTGCCGCAGTGCGCGACCTTTCGGTGCAAGTCCGGGTCACGCGCCTGGCTCGTCTGCGGCACTTGATTGAGCATCGACTGGGCGATCACCAGCTCACCGACCATGTCGATCAGCTTGTCGAGGCGATCGGTGCGCACCCGCACCGAGGTCTCGTTGGCGGCCGCTTCTCCAGCTGGCGCTGCCGGCGGATGCGATTTGCGCGGGGGCGCGGCGTGAACGGGGGCGGGAGCGGGGG
>JALYWZ010000445.1 GCA_030852505.1 Myxococcota bacterium
TCGCCCTTGCGGCGTGCCGCTCGAGCGGCGAGCAAGCGCTCTTCGTGGTTGCCGCGCACCGCCCGCCCCCCAAGCTCGCGGATCAGCCGCAGCACGCCCGGGGAGTCCGGCCCGCGAGCCACCAGATCGCCCACGAACACCACCTGATCCCCTTGGCGCGGACCGAGGCGCTCCAACAGCTCGGAGAGCTCTGCTGCGCAGCCGTGGACGTCGCCGATCAGGATGGTGGCCATGGGAGTGGTGCGGGGTGCCGGAAACAGCGTCGAACCTAACTCCAGCGAACGCCCCGTCAAATTCCATGGCGAGTATCATTTTTTCGCCCGCGCCCCGGCCTTCGCGCCGAGCTGTACAGCGGGCTTGAAGTGGGGCGAACACGCGGACTACTGTCCCCCCCTGTTTCCGAGGAGGCCATCACTCATGTCGCCCTGCAATCGCCGATCGATTCGTCTCACCCTCACCGCCGCTCTCGCTCTCAGCCTCTCGGCCTGCGGTGGTGACGAGGTGAAATACGAGCCACGGCCAGCCTACACGGGCCCCAAGGCCAGCCTGCCTCCGGTGCCGAACGTCCCCAAGAAGCCGATCAAGCAGGGTGACTCGTACACGATCTGGGGCGCGAGCTACTCGCTCCGCAGCCGCGTCCACAAGAAGGACGTCGCCGGGAAGAAAATCACGCTCACCGGCTACATCGTGAAGACGAACATCACGGACGCCCCTGCCTGTGCCGTGCACAAGGGCGGCAAAGCCGACCCGCCGGACTGCAAGGCGCCGGTGCCCGCGTTCTGGATCGCCGACACCAAGGACGCCAAGATCGAGGACTCGATCAAGGTGATGGGCTGGGCCTCGAACTTCGCGCAGATCTACGACGCGATCAAAGAGTACGACGGCCCCAAGAAGCCGTTGCAAGACGGCGAGAAGGACGAGGGCTACACGGACACGTTCTGGGGCGTGAAGATCCCGGACCCGCTGCCCGCCGTCGGCGCCAAGGTATCCGTGAGCGGCACCTATTCGACGACGTTCACGCAGTCGTCGACGGGCGCCGAGGCCGACCCGTTCATGGGCCTGATGGCGTATCAGGAAATGAAAGAGCTCGAGCCCGCCCCCGAGCTCGCCACGCTGCCCGGCGTGAAGCGCAAGGCGAAGTAGTCCGCAGAAACCGCGACTGGTACCGCGATGCTCGAAAATCGCGGTACTAGTGCGGAGTTGCTTCGCTTTCGAGTCCTGCTCGTCGCCGCCGTCGCCGCCTACCTCGCGGCGGGCTGCCGCGCGCTGCCGCCGCGCCCGATCGTAGACGAGGTGCGGATCGAGGGGCTGCGCGAGGTCGATGAGAAGCCGCTGCTCGAAGGGCTGTCGACGGCGGAGACGCCGCTGCTGTTCGGGGTGATCCCGGGCGTCCTCGAGTACACGACCTACGACGCCAACGTGCTCGCGCGTGATCTGGAGCGCATCGAGCGCTACCTGCGCGCGCGCGGCTACTACGAGGCCAAGGTCTGGGCGGCGCGCGTCATCCACACCAGCGAGCACGAGGTGGAGGTCGAGCTCCGCGTGCACGAGGGGCAACCCGTCCACGTGAGTCGGATCGATCCGGGCGTCTCGGGCCTGCCCTTCGACGTGATGCTGCTCGTGAACCGCGCCCGCGAGATGGCCGACGGCGACATCTTCGACGAGGACGTGTTCGAGCAGGACAAGCAGCGCATCGAATCGGTGCTCGCGGAGGCAGGCTACGCGTTTGCGAAGGTGGAAGGGCGCGCCACCGTGGATCTCGCCGAGAAAAGCGCCCTGGTGCGCTATCAGGTCGAGCTCGGACCCAAGGCGCGCTACGGCCCGGTGCGCTTCGTCGGTCTGCAAGAGATCCCGGAGAAGCCGGTCCGCGCGCAGCTCGACATCGAGGAGGGCGGCGACTTCAACTCCGCCGAGCTCGCCGAGGCGGAGCAGGCGCTGGTCGCGCTCGGCGTGTTCTCGAACGTCGAGATCCGACCCGATCGCTCGCATCCCGAGACCGGCGTGGTGCCGATCCAGGTGCGCGTCCGCGAGGGCTCGCTGCGCGCGCTCAAGATCGGCGGTGGCGCGCGCTTCGACGTGCTGCGGCTGTCCGGACACATGATGACGGGCTGGGAGCACCGAAATTTCCTCGGTGGCCTGCGGCACCTGCGCATCGAAGCGCGCCCGGGAACCACCTTGTTTCCGACGCGCATCGATCGCGTCGAGCCCTGGACCGCGTACCTGCCGGAGTTCCGCTCCCAGGTCAGCTTGCGCCAGCCGGCGCTGATCGAGCCGCGCACGACGACGTTCGTGAGCGCCGAGTACAACGCCTATCCCCTGCTCTACCCGCTGCCGGAAGACGTGAAGCCGGACGACGAGCGGATCATCGGCTATCACGAGCTGCGCTTTTCAGGCGGCTTCGAGCGCTCGTTCTTCAACTATCACCTGTCGGCCGCGCTCTCGTACAACTGGCAGGCCAACTTCCCGTTCACTTACCAGGGCGCGGATCCCGGGCTCGATTCGGTGAAGGTCTCGTTCCCGGAGCTCGTGACCGCGCTGGACTTCCGCGACGATCCGCTCGAGACCCGGCGCGGCATCTACCTCGCCAACTCGCTGCAGGTCGCAGGCTTTGCGTTCGGCGGCACCGTCTCCGACGTACGCGTGAGGCCCGAGCTCCGCACCTACTTACCGATCAAGAAGGCCGTGCTCGCGACTCGCTTCACGTTCGGTTTCTTGTTTCCGTCCGACTACGGCGAGACGCTCGATCCGAACAGCCAAAAGGCGCGCTCGGCAGAGCTCGATCCCGAGGATCGCAGCGTGATCGCCGACCAGCAAAAGCTTTTGTTCCGCGCGTTCTACTCGGGTGGCCCGAACTCGAACCGAGGCTACCCGTACCGCGGCGTGGGCCCGCACGGACCAATCGGCTTCTTGGTGCCGACCGGCCTCGATTGCTCGCTCGACCGCGTTCCCGTCGATCAGCTGCCGGACGGCTGCATCCGACCGCTCGGCGGCCTCACCCTCTGGGAGGCTTCGATCGAGGCGCGAATTCCGTTTCCGGTGGATGCGCCGCTTTATGGGGTGACATTCCTCGACGCTAGCGATCTCACGCGCGACATCGGTCGGATCCGCCTGGACGTGCCGCACCTGACCGCGGGGTTGGGCCTGCGCTACTTGACCGCGGTCGGCCCGATCCGCCTGGACGTCGGTTACCGCATCCCCGGCGCTCAGGCTCTCGGCCTGAGCAAGCTGCCGTCGGAAGAAGGCCGCCCGGGCGGCAACGTTCTCGGCTTGTTTCCAGGTGCGGTTCACTTGGCTATCGGCGAAGCGTTCTAAGCTACGCTTCGCGGACGCATGGCGAGGCGCGTCCTCACTCGGGTCGGGCAGGTGCTCGGGCTCCTCGTGGTGTTCGTCGCTGCCGTCTCGAGCGCGCTCTTGCTCCACATCGGCTCGACCGTGGAGCGCCGGATCGTCGCCGAGCTCGTGCCGGTGCTGCTCGAGAGTGAGCTCGGCGGCTCCTTTTCCCTGGCAGGCATCGAGCGCATCGACCGGAACGGCGCGGTATTCCTGGGCTTCCGCGCCAGAGATCCCAAGGGCCGCGAGGTGATCCGCGCCGAGCGCGTGCGCGCGCAGGCCGATCTGCTCGAGCTCGCGAGCGGGCTCTTGTTGGGGCCGCGCCAGCTGTCGATCGTGATCGAGCACGTGCAGATCACCCGCGCCGACGTGTTCCTGTTCGACGACGAGGGCCACGGCGTTCCCAGCATCGCGGCCGCGTTCCTGCCGCGCGGTCCGAGCACCGGCAAAGGACGCCCGGTACGGCTGGCGATCCGCGCGATCGAGATCGACCGCGCCCACGGTCAGGGCAAGCTCGCGTCGCTGCCCTTCTTGAAGGCCGAGATCGCGGCCGTGAACGGCTGGTTGCGCGTCGCCGAGCGCGGGGTGGAGCTGTCTTTCTCGCGCTTCTCCACGCGCGTGACGGGGCTGCCGCGCGCCAGCGCCGAGGGCCTCACCAGCTTGCGTCTGCGCGAGCCCGGCTTTTTGCGCACCTCCTTCGACGGACACTACGGCCCGATCCAGGTGTCCGGGACGCTGCGCCGCGACGACGACCGACTGAGCTTGACCGTCGATGTGCCGAAGGCGGCGCCGGAGCAGGTGCGTACCCTGCTCCCTTCCTACCCGCTGGTCGACGACCTGACGCTGAGCGCGGAGCTCGCGGGCTCACCGCCGTACTTGCTCGGAACCACGCAGGCTCAGGTCGGACAGGGGCAGATCATCGGGCGCGGCTCGCTCGCTCTCGCGGATCCCGGGCACGCCGAGCTCGAGATCGTCGGGCGGGGCGTGAACGTGAAGAGCGTGATCCCGGGCTCACCGCCGACCGCGCTCGACCTGGCCACCAACCTCAGCATCGATCTTCCGGGGAGCGGACCGATCCTCACGCTCGACGCCGAGGTCGAGCCGAGCCTCCTCGGAGAGTTCACGCTGCCGCCGCTCTGGCTCACGGGCCGCTACGCGGGCGAGCTGTTTCAGGGCCGGGCGCTGCTCGAAGAGCCGGGGATGCCGCTGCGCGTCGCTGGCGAAATCAAGAGCAACGGCGTGATCGACCTCACGGCGAGCGCCAAGAATTTCGAGCTCTCGCGCGTGCCGCGGATCCGCCGCGCCGCGGAGCTCACCGGGCGTACCAGCTTCGACGCCAAGCTGCACTTCGAACCGGGACACGCCTCGGCCGAGCTCGGGCTCGACGTGAACGGCTTCCGCTACGGCGAGCTCGGCCTCGGGCGCGCCTCGGTCAACGGCAAGGCGCGCGGCTCGCTCGAAGACTGGCGCGCCGTGAGCCTCGACCTCGGCCTCGAGGCGAGCCGCGTGGACCTCGGACAGCTCGCGCTCACCCGCCTCTCCGGGAAAGCCACGGGTCCGCTCTCCGCGCCGAGCGTGCGCGTCGCGGCCGGCGACGCCCGGGGCGGGAAGATCGCGGCCGAGGGCCGACTGAAGCTCCAGCGCGACGGAGCACGCCTCGAAGCGGCCAAGGTG
>JALYWZ010000446.1 GCA_030852505.1 Myxococcota bacterium
CTCCGAGCGCGCGCCGAGCTGCACCGTGGCGGTCTCGGCATCCACGCCCACGACGTACGCGCGCTCGCCCAGCGCGACCCCGAGGTTCTTGCGCTGACCAACCGTGAACCGGTGCACGCCGCGGTGTTCCCCGACGACTCGCCCTTCGTGGTCGACGATCGGCCCCGGCCGCAAGCGTGTGCCGGCGCGCTCTTCGATGAACGCGTCGTAGCGGCCGTTCGGCACGAAGCACAGCTCCTGGCTCTCGCCCTTTTCGGCGCCCGGTAGCCCGAGCTCCCGAGCCTCGCTCCGCACTTCGAGCTTGTTGCTATCGCCGAGCGGGAACATCAGCTTCTCGAGCGCCTCGCCACCCAGCATATAGAGGAAGTAGCTCTGATCCTTGGACGGATCCTGTCCGCGCCAGAGCTCGACCGCGCCGTCGCGTTCGACGCGCCGCGCGTAATGACCCGTCGCGATCCGCGATGCCCCGAGGCGCTCGGCGATCCCGAACAACTCTCCGAGCTTCACGCCCCGATTGCAGCTCGAGCAAGGGCTGGGCGTCTGACCCGAGAGATACGCCTCCACGAACGGAGCCACGATCTTCTCGGCGAACAGTTCCCGCCGGTCGAACGCGTAGTGGGGAATTTCCAGGCGATCCGCCACGCGCCGCGCGTCGTGCACGTCTTCGGGCGCGCAGCAGCGACCGCGTACCGTGCCGTCGTCCGGGTAGTCCCAGAGGTGGAGCGTGGCGCCGACCACGTCGTAGCCCTGACGCACCAGCCGAGCGGCTGCGACCGACGAATCGACGCCGCCGCTCATGGCGACCAGCACGCGCTCAGCCATCAGGCCCGCGGTCTAGCACGGGCGAACGCCGTGGCAGGCGCTAGTGTCCGCCCTGGAGCACGGTTCTCACCGCATTTCCGGCGCGATCGACCAGCTTGGCCGCGAGGTCGAGCGCCTCCACATAGCGATAGATCCCGGCCTGGAGCGCGATCCATTGACCCGGATCGAGCCCTCCGGCACCGCCGCCGTGGACCGCTCGGCGAACCAGCGATTCACCCGCGTCGACGCGCCGGGCGAGGCTCTCGAGAGTCGTGGCGAAGGCACTCGGTTCGGCTTTCGTTGGCGTCGCCGCGCTTCCGCCGGGTGTTCCAGGAGGCGAAACCGCGGCGCGGGGGCCGGCTTCCACGCGAAAGGGCATGCGCCTTCTTCGACCGCTCCGACGCGGAGTTGCGAAAAATCGAGCCGGCTCGCGGGCCGCCGAGAGGCGTCAGCGTTCGCCGCGCCGTAGCCGCGACGACAGGCGCCCGAGCGCTCGCGTGTGCAGGCGGCTCGCCCACGACTTGCTCAGACCGAGCTCGGCCGCGACGTGATCGAAGCGCTCGCCTTCGAGGTAGTGGCGACGCACGAGCTCCGCCTCTTGCAGCGGTAAATCTCCAATCGCGGAGCGCACCAGCTCGAGCAGCTCGGCGTGTTGGAAGGCAAGCTCCGGATCCGGTTCGGTGGAGACGGTGATGCGCGCGCCTTCGTCGTCTTGCGCCGTGGGCGCCAGCATGCCGAGGGCCATGGCCGTGGCCATCGCGCCGAGGTGTGCAGCCAGGGCTGCGTCGGCGTCCGCGTTGCCCGAGCCCGGCGGCTTCGGTGCATTCAAATCTTCGAGCGCACCTTCGCTCGCGGCGTTCATCGCTGCCAGTCCCGCGAGCCGCTGGTGAACCCGCCGCGGCAACATCGACATCCGCCGCACGCCGTCGATGATCGCGCCGCGTACGCGGTAGTTCGCGTACGCGCGAAACGGCACGCCGCGGCCCTCGTCGAAGCGGCGCGCCGCGTCGAGCAAGCCCTCGCGACCAAAGCTCAGCAGGTCGTCGAGCTCCACGGAACCGCCCATGGCCCGCCCCACCTGCCGCGCCACGATGTCGACGAGGTCCAGCGTGCTCTCGAAACGCTTCAGCGCCTCCGGCTGGTCGAGGGTTCGGGTCACCGTGCGCGCGAATCTATCGCGGGAACGCCAGGGCCGGGAGAGGGCGTTCGGCCTGTCCGCCTCTTCGGCGGCATTTTCTGCCGGAACCAGGCCGCGCCGGACTTTCCTTGGGGCTGGTGGGCCAGGACTGCTGGCTGCGAGCTTCTGTGCCATGCTCCCCGCGGGATGCTCCGCTACGGCCTGCTCGCTATCGCCTACGCCAGCATGGCGGTCCTGGCGCTCGGGGTGTCGGAGCTATTTTTGGAGCGCAGCGTCTGGCTCTATCCGACGCCGTGGCTCGGTCTCGAAGGGCCGGCGGCTCACGTCTATAGCCTCGCGCTCGGCGTTGCGCTGGGCGCACTGGTCGTTTTCGGCACACGGCGCATGGTCGAGCGATTGAGCTGGGCGCAGGAGCTCGCCAGCGCGCTGCGTCCGTTCGCCCGCGACCTCAGCGGGGGCGGCATCTTGGTCGTGGCGTTGCTGAGCAGCGTCGGGGAAGAGCTGCTGTTCCGCGGGCTGGTACAACCTTGGGTCGGGCTGTGGCTGCAGGCGCTGCTGTTCGGTCTCCTCCACCAGATGCCGGGCCCCAGCCGCTGGGCTTGGGTCGGCTGGGCGAGCGTGATCGGTCTGGTGTTCGGCGCCGTTTTCGCGGGAACGGGCTCGCTCGTCGGGCCGGTCGTGGCGCACGCCATCATCAACGGCTTCAACTTGAACTACCTGCAGAACCACGACCCCGAGTTGTCGCGTCGCGGTCTAGGTGGGTTGTTAGGCCACCGAAGTCGCGCTTGACGCAGAGCGGCGCGCGGGAATCACTCCGCTTTCTGGTATCGTAGGCCCCATCGCCCCC
Organism: Myxococcota bacterium; assembly: GCA_030852505.1. Classification (GTDB taxonomy): domain Bacteria; phylum Myxococcota_A; class Polyangia; order Polyangiales; family Polyangiaceae; genus PMG-095. The sequence goes on from JALYWZ010000446.1 coordinate 2,787, forward strand.
GCCCCCGAATCCAAGGCTCCGTATGCGCCGGCTTCGGAGCTCGGATCGCTTCACCCGGAGGAGCGACCTCGAGTCCTCGTCGTGGATGACGAGAAGTTCATCCGCGACATCATCGCGGACTTTCTCGGTCTCGAGGGGTACCAGGTCGGAACCGCGGAAGACGGCGCGAGCGCGGTGCGCGAGCTCGAGACCGCCCGCTACGACATGGTGATCAGCGATCTCAAGATGCCCAAGATGGGCGGGCTGGATCTGCTGCACGAGGTGATGCGCGCTCACCCCGAGACGTTGACCGTGATCATGACCGGCTACGGCACGGTCGAGACCGCGATCGACGCCATGAAGCGCGGCGCCTACGACTACATCCTCAAACCCTTCAAGGTGGAGGAGATCGTCCACGTCGTGCAGCGCGGGCTCGAGAAACGCCGGTTGTCGGCCGAGAACCTGCGGCTGCGCGAGGCGCTGTCCCTGTACAAGGTCACCGAAGCCATCGCCGCGAGCCTGTCGCTCGAAGAGGTCGTGGCCACGCTGGTGGACAGCGCGCTGACCGAGATCCGGGCCGACCTGGTCGGCGTCTGGCTCGCCCAGGAAGGCCGCTATTTCCAGCGGCTGCTCAAGGCCTGTCCCAAGCTCGAGGCCCTGCTCGAACCGAACGAGGACCTCGGCGAGCTCGACGCCGAGGCCGTGCGCGAGCGGCTGCGGAGCGGCGCTCCGTTGCTCGAGCACGGGGCACGCGCCCTCGAGCTGTTTGCGCGGCGGCCTGCGCGCCCCGTCTCGAGCCTGTGCGTCGTGCCGCTCCGAATGCGCGATCGCCTGCTGGGGTTCGCGACCATGGTCTCGCTCACGACCAGCAAGCGCTTCGACGAGGGGCAGCGCAAGATGCTCAGCATCATCGCCTCGCGCGCGGCGGCGGCGATCGAGAACGCGAAGCTCTACGAAGATCTCCAGGCCACGTTCCAGCAGACGATCCAGAGCCTGGCGCGCACCATCGACAAGATGGACCGCTACACGGCCGGTCACTCCGAGCGCGTGGCGCGCTACGCCGTCACGCTCGCTCGTTGGCTCGGCCTCGACGAGCAGACGATCGAGGTCGTGCGCCACTCGGCGCTGATGCACGACATCGGCAAGATCGGCTGCGTGATGAACCTGAACAAGCCGGGTAAGCTCACCCAGGAGGAATACGAGGTGTTCAAGCGCCACCCGGTCTACGGGCGCGACATCCTCGATCCAATCAAGTTCCTCGCGCCCGTGCTACCCGGGGTCTATCTGCACCACGAGCGCTGGGACGGCCGCGGTTACCCGCTCGGCATGAAAGGCGCCGAAATTCCGCTGGTCGCGCGGATCATCGCCGTCGCAGACACCTACGACGCCATGACCACCGATCGCGCCTATCGCCGCGCCCTGCCGCACGAGGTCACGCTGACCGAGATCCAGCGCTGCTCCGGCAGCCAGTTCGATCCGGATCTCGCCGGCAACTTCGTCGAGCGCATCGAGCAACACCGGCAGGAGCTCCGCGATACGGGCGAATTCGTGCCGGAGTGACCGGCGCCTGGCGAGGCCCGAGTTTCGCCGGTAATACCAGCCACGTGACCCGGCATCTTCACGGCATCTGGCTCGGGCGGCAGCGCTACGCGCCCGTGCATGCACTGCAGGAGCGGCTGTTCGAGGCGCGACGCGAAGGCACGATCGGCGACACGGTGCTGTTCGTCGAGCACGAGCCGGTCGTCACCTTCGGCCGCGGCGCCAAGGAAGAGCACCTGCTCGGCGGAGAAGCCGCGCTCGCCCGCGCAGGCATCGAGCTGTTCCGCACGGGGCGCGGCGGGGACGTGACCCTGCACGCCCCCGGTCAGCTCGTCGCCTACCCGATCCTCGACCTGTCGCCGGATCGGCGCGACGTCCGCCGCTACGTGAAGGATCTGGCCGAGACGATGCGGCGCGTGCTCCTGGCTCACGGCGCGGGAGCGGGCCTGGTCGACAAGTACGTCGGGCTGTGGGTCGACGCCGAGAGCCCCGAGGCCTGGCCGGGTGAGTCGCAGGCGCGCGCACCGCTCAAGGTCGGCGCGATCGGCGTCAAGATCTCGCGCTGGATCACCATGCACGGCTTCGCGCTCAACCTCGACAACGACCTCGGCCTGTACCGGCACATCGTTCCGTGCGGGATCAGTGAGCACGGCGTGACGAGCCTCGCCGCGCTCACCGGCAAGGCGCCCGC
>JALYWZ010000065.1 GCA_030852505.1 Myxococcota bacterium
CACCTTCTCGGCGCGGGGCGCACGGCTGAGCTTGGTCAGCAACCCGTCCACTGCCGTCTCCGCGTGTCGAACCGCGTCCGTGGCTGCCGCCACTTCTGCGGCCAGAGTCTCGTCGAGCTTGCCGGCGCTCACTGGCGCTCTCGCTGAGCGCGCAGGGCCACGTCCGTCGTCGGATGCTTGGTCTCGCGCCCCACGTTCAACCAATCACGCCGCGCGTTGGCGTACGCCGCCTTGACGGCCCGCGACAGCTCGGACGGTTCGAGCGGTGAGAGGCCGCGCCGTGTCAGCTCGTCGCGCAGATAAGCGGCAACACGAGCGCGCGCCTCGGGGATGGTACCGGGAAAGCCACCAGCAACCTCGCGCTGGTCCTGCCACGTCGCGTCGACCAGAGCTCGCGCCCAGTTGGCGCCGAGGCGAGTGGCGCAATCCAAAACCAGTGTCTCGCGGTCCATCGTCATTCCGAGGGCGACGGTTTCCAGCAGTGGATGCAGCGAATTGCTTCACGCCGCACGAACCCGCCGCAATGCGGACAAATCCGGCGCTCAGGCTCGGGGCCGAGCGCGAGCCGTTCCACGACGGCTTGCCAGGCGTTCCGCACTGCCTGGACCGCCCCGCTCGGGACGGAGCTGGGATCGTCGTGCAGAGCCAACAGGTTCTTCTCGACGTTGTCGATGGCCAGGCGCAGATCGCGATCGGCGCGTTCACCCATCGTGAGCGTCGACTCGGCGCGAGCCGCGCTGTGGGCTGAATGCGTGGCTTTCAAAGGGCGCGCGCCGACGTCATCGCTTGCGCAATGCCGTTCCGTTGAATGGTGGATACGGAACTCGCCATCGCGAGCGCGGGTGGTCGGGCGCCGTCGCCACCGCGGGTGTGTTTGGACATGTTTCGATCTCCGTTCGTCGGCCGCCGCGTAGGTGCTGCGTCCAATGAGCCGGAAGATCGGACGAAGTCCGCGACACACGTGTCGCAGACTGGCGTAGTGTACACGCACGTCGTGGTGCGCGCAAGGTACGGCGGCCTTTGACTCAGGAGTCGAGCAACGCGCGCAACTCTTCGGCTCCGAGCTTCGCCGCAGCGTCGGTGTCTTCGAGCAGGGTGTCCGCGAGCTCGCGCTTCGTGCGGTGCAAGTCGATGATGCGATCTTCCACGGTCTTGGCCGTTACCAGGCGGTACACGGTGACGGGGCGAGTTTGCCCGATGCGGTGGGCGCGATCGGAAGCCTGGGCTTCGACAGCGGGGTTCCACCACGGATCGAGGTGGATCACGTAGTCGGCGCCGGTGAGGTTCAGCCCGAAGCCGCCCGCGCGCAGGCTGATCAGGAACAGCTCTCCCTCGCCCGCCTGAAAGGCGCTGACCGCGGTTTTGCGCTGTGCGTGCGAGGTCTTGCCGTCGAGGTACTGGTAGCTCACACCGCGCGCGTCGAGCGCCTCGCGCACCAGCTGCAGCATGTCGACGAACTGGCTGAACACGAGCGCTCGGTGCCGGCCCTCGACGAGCTCGTCCACGATTTCGAGGAAGGTGGCGAGCTTCGAGCTCTCGAGCTTGGGCTCCGGCATCACCAGGTTCGGATGGCAGCACAGCCGGCGCAGCCGCGTGATCTCCGCCAGCACCTGGAAGCGTTCGCGCGGGTCGTTGCCAGCGGTGCCCGCGTCGGAGAGCTTGGCGATGGCGGCGCGCCTCAAGCTCTCGTAGAGAGCCGCCTCCTCGGGCGTGAGCGTGACCGTGCGCCGAATTTCGGTGAGCTCGGGCAGCTCGCTCAGAACCTGGGACTTGGTGCGGCGCAGCACGAACGGCTGGATCAGCCGGCGCAACCTGCGGCGCGCGGCGGCACCGGTTTCCCCTTCGGAGGCGAGCGGAAAGCGCTTGTTGAAGCCGCTCCGCGTGCCGAGCAGCTCCGGCATCAGAAACTGGAAGATCCCGAACAGATCTCCGACGTGGTTCTCGACCGGCGTCCCGGTGGCCGCCACGCGCATCCGCGCCGTCAAAGCGCAGGCCGCGCGGGCGCGAAGGCTGTCCGCGTTCTTGATGAACTGAGCCTCGTCGAGCACGACCGTGCCGAAGGCGATCGTCTGGAGCCGTTCGACGTCCTGCTGCAGCAGCGCATAGCTCGTGATCACGCTGGCCGTTGCCGAGACCGTCGAGCTCGCCTTCGCGACCCGGACCGAGATACCAGCGCACCTCGAGTGAAGGAGCAAAGCGGGCGATCTCGCTGCGCCAGTTGTCGCAAACCGAGACCGGTGCGACCACCAGCGCCGGCCCAGCTTTCACGCGCGCCAGCAGCAGAGCCAGGATCTGCACGGTCTTTCCGAGCCCCATGTCGTCCGCGAGGCACGCTCCGAGCTCGAGCTCCGAAAGACGCGCGAGCCACACGAAGCCCTCTTCCTGGTAGGGCCGGAGCTCGGCTTGCAGGGTGCGCGGTAGCTTCGGCTTCTTGGCGAACGCCGCGCTCAGCCGATCGCGGAACTCCCGCGAGCCCTTGTCGAGCGAAAACGGCGAGCCAGGACCGAACAGCTCTTCCAGGCTCGAGACCGCGCTCTTGCCGAGTGCCACACCGCGCAGGCCCGCCTTGGCCGCACGCGTGCTCCCGCTCTCCGCCGTCGTCAGCGCTTCCAGCGTCTCACGCAGCTCGCGCTCGATCTCGAGGTAGTCGCCGTTTTCGAGCCGCAGGAAACGCCCGCTGGACTCGGTCGACAAGCGCAGCAGCTCCTCGAGGTCGAGCGTCAGCTCGGCGTCCACCTCGAGCGAGCCGGTCGCGAGAAAGAAATCCCCTGCTCGACGGATCCCGCCGCGCAGCGCCTTTCTCGAGACGCTCGCCCGCAGTCGGAGCGGCTTTCCGAGCGGCCATTCGACGTGCACCGAAGGCTCGAGCCTGCGCAAACTGGACACGAGCTCGAGGCAGTCCGAAGGTTCGTTGAGCTCGTAAGCGTAGTCGCCGACCTCGTTCGCGCCGAGCGCTTGGCACGCATCGAGCAGCTGTTCCGTGAGCCGCTTTTCCTCGTCCAAGTCTCGATCGGCTTGCACGAACTGGTTTTCGACGTGCCCGAGCAGCTTCGGCGCTCCCTGACCCGGCTTCGATTGCGGCCCTGTCGCGCCGAGCGGCCGCACGCTGAGCGCGATCGCGAGCCCCGCGCCGCGAGGCTGGATCCGGAGCCAGGGCGTGGGATCGGCCGCGACGCGCTGCGCGTCCGTGGCTTCGAACGACTGGATCGGCAGCACGTGGCTCAGCCGCCCGAGCACGGAAAGCGCGCGCGGCTGCGCTGCGGCCGGCAGGGTCAAGCCGCTGCCGAGCCATTTCAAGAGCGGCTCGGCGCTGCCCTCCACGAAGTACACCGTCAGCCGGCGACCGTCGCTCACGAGCTTCAGATTGCCCTCGAGCTCCGCGGGCTCCACCTCTACCCGCAGCTCGTCGCCGTGGCGCTGCACGACCAGCTCCACCTGTCCGCGCACCACGTCGACCGGCGTGTCACTCCCCTCCAGATACACGCGCGGGTGCCCGACCAGCGCCAGGAACGCCTGCGGCTCGAAGTACTGGTTCGCGTGCGTAAAGCCGCGGTAGGAGGCGCGATCGTCGCGCGCGAACGCGGCAATGCGCGCGTCTTCGGGCGGCAACCGGGAATGCAGCGCTTCGCCAGGCAAGAGCTGCTTCGGCGCGAGCTCGCGGCCCTTCGTGTAGCCGTTCGCAGTTCGCTTCTGAAGGTACGGCGAAAGCCGCTGGTCTTCGAGGCTCACCCGCCAGATCAGCCGCTCCTCGGGGCTCGTTCCCGCGCGCTCGGTCGGGCTGCTCTTTTCGGCAAAACGCTCCAGCCCCTCGAGCGCCAGCTCCCACGCCGCCTTCTCGGCGCGCAGCGCGAGCAGCGATGGGACCGAAGGCGGCTCCCGGCGAACGTCGTCGAAGGTCGGGGCTCCCTCGCGAGCGCGCTGAACGAGCGCGTCCGTCAGGTGCTGGGCCTGAGCTTTCAGCCAGGTGAGCCCGCTCGCCTCGTAGCGAGAAAACAGCGAGACGGCGGTCAGTACCGTGTACCTCGCGTCTCGCGCGGAAGGGTGGAACCACACCGTGCGCAGCAAGCGCAACAGCGGCGCCACGCTGTCCGCCGGATCCAGGTGTCCGACCGTCGACGCGGGCGGGCTGTCGCCTGCCGGAAGGGTCACGAGCGCGGCGAGCTCCTTGAGCTCACGGAAGCTGTCCCGCAGCGGCAGCCCCTTCCGCGAGCCTGCGGCCACGAGCTTTTTCGCGAGCTCGAGGTCGGCGGGCCGCGTGCGCATCACGAGCGCGAGCGCGTTCAAAACAGCCACGAGACCAGTGCCGTGCGCCAAGGGGCCCTTGCGCGGCGCCGGCACGCTTTCCGCCGCTTCGTCGTAGCGCCCCTCCGCGACCGCTGCCGCTGCCGAAATCGCGGCGCGGGTCTCTGCGGTGGCGCATTGCAAGAGCTTCTCGAGCAACGCGCGATCGCCCCGGGCGATGGCGATGCCCGCGAGCGGCAAGAGCCGATCGGGCACTGCCGCCGCCTGCAAATGCTCGCCGAAGTATTGCGTCAAGGCCGCGCTCTCGAGCCCCTCGGCTTCGATGCGTCCGAGCGCAAGCCCGGTCCACTGGTCTCGAAAAGCGGGCGGCAGCGCCTCGAACCAGGCCCCATCGAAGGCGTCGAAACCGGGAGCGATCACCGATTCCACGACCTCCCCGACGCTGGTCAGCGCGGCGAGCTCGCGCACCAGTGGCTCCAGCTCGTCCGAGCCTTCTGCCAGAGCGGCTCGAGCCAGAAGCTCGAGGTGAGGACCGGGGCCGTAGTAACTCCCCAGGCTGTAGTCCGCGCGCTCCACCGCGGCGACGAGCCCGTGTAGCCGACCGCTCCGCCCCGCTCGCCGCAGCAGCTGCTGATCGAGACCGCGGACGCACGTATAGGACATCGAGTCCGCGACGACCAGATTGAGGGCCACCAGTTCCTGTAGCCGCGCGCGCAGCGCTTGCCGGTCGTACTGACGTCCCGACTTGTCGCGTAAGTCCGTGGCCGACGCGAGCCGGGAAATGCGCGGGGTTCCCGACTGACCGAGCAGCGCCAGCAGCGTCAACAACGCCTCGAGCTCGGGCGCGAGCCCATCGAGGCTCGTCTGCGGCTTCGGGGACACGGCGCGGCGCACCGCCGTCCCATACCCAAATTTCGCGGCTGCGATACAGAAGAAAAGTCGAGCCCCGCGACGGAGTCTGAAGGGGTGTCTCCGCCGCGGGGCCCGGGGTAGCGCAGTTTGGAAGGGACGCGCTACCGAGTCTGAGCGACGCGATTCGAGCGCTGCGGGCCGCCGCTCGGGGCACGACGGCCGCCTTCGACCATGCCCGCGCCCTTGCCGCCCTTCTCGTCCGAGCTGCTGCGGTCCAGGCGGTGAATCGAGCGAGCGCCCTGGGTGCTACCGAACCGTGCGGACTCTCGCTCTTTGCGTTCGTCAGCGACCTGCTTGGTGGGTTTGCCTTTGCCGGCTTGGGCCATGCACTCCGGATTGCATCTTCCAGGCCCAACGCTGGGCACCGCGTGTTTCGCGTGCTGCGTCACGCGAGCACGGTGCATCCTGCCATGGCGATACATTTTCTGACCGCACCCGCAAATTGACGCGGCCGGCGACAGCATTGGCTGCTGCGCCGGCCGCGCTTCTACACTGCGGACTTCAGCTGCGCGCGCTCATTCCTTGTACGAGGACATGACGGAGATGCGACTCCAGGTCATGTCGGTGCCGGCGACGCAGTCCGGACGCGTCGGATCGGGATTGCTGACGCCGCCGCTGATGTCGCGGGCCTGGTAGCCCACGCGCGGAGCGCCGTTGGCATCGATGGCGAGGGACGGGTTGTGGAGGAACCAGAAGCCGACGGTGCAGTTGTCCCAGAGGAAAATCTCGTCGGGAGGCATGTCGGAGCCGAATTCGACCTTGGTCAGGTCCCAGGAGGCGTTTTCCCCGGCGCAGTTGCCGCCGTCGCAGTAGGCGAGGGCGATGTTGTAGTCGAGGGTGTAGGCGATGCGGGGGCGGCCGGCCTTGTCGAGCGCCAGATCGAGCCCGGTCGTGATCTTCTCGTGATCGCTGATGATGCTGCCGAGCCAGTTGTCCTGGGTGCAGTCTTCTTCGCACTCGAAGTACACGATGTTGCGGTTGCCTTCGGCGTTCTTGCCGAGCACGACGACGCGCGGCTTGCCGTCCGAGGTGAGCGCCATCGAGACGGTGGGCTTCATGGCCACGACCTCGATCTCGTCCTCGTAGGCTTCGTAGAGACCCGCGCCGACCCAGTTGTCTTCGGTTTCGCAGGCCTCCGCGCACTCGAGGTAGGCGCCGAGCTTCTTGGTGACGACCCCTTCCTCTTCCACGTTGGCGACGGTCGCGATGTGAGCGACGCCCCGAGCGTCGTAGCGCAGGTGCGTGCCTTCCCAGGTTTGGTCCGCGATCTGGGACTCGTTCCAGCTCGCGGGATCCTGACAGTCGCCGTCGCACGCGAGATACCAGGTGTGGCGCGGCTTCTGGCCGATGCCGAGGTACGCGCGGTAGGTGTGCATCAGGAAGCGTAGGTTGCCGTCGGGGTCGACCGCGAAGGCCTCGCCCGTGACCTCACGGTCGCCGCCGTGATCGAGGATCTCGCTGGTCTCCCAGCTCGACTGGACGCCGCAGTTCGAGTCACACGAGGCGTAGTAGACCTTGCTCATGGTGGAGAGCAGCACGCGCGGGTGGCCAGCCTTGTCGAGCGCGAGCATCGCGTTGTGAACCGTGCCGTCGGTCTCGAACTCGACCACGCTCATGTCTTCGTCGGTCTCGCAGCTGCCGGCGCAGTACGCATAAAAAGCGCCGCCGATCACGTAGCGCGGGTAAACCGCGTGGATGCCGCCCTTCGCGTCGAGCTCGATCGTGGGCGCCGAGGTGTTGGTCGGCTCGGTCATCGGCAGGAAGAAGCGCGCGGTCTCGGAGCTGCTCGGAGGCGGATCCGTGTCCGGCTCCTCGTCGGGCTCGCCGGGCTCGTCGGGTTGTTGGGGCTCTCCCCCGGAGCCGGCTTCCGCCGGTTCATCGTCCGGCTGCTGGCTTGGCCGCCCGCCGGTGGTGTTGGACCCTGAATCCGAGCCGGCCTCACCGGCCGAGGGATCGTTACCGGAGCCGGCGTCGGACGAACCGGAGCGGCCGCCCTTCGCGTCTCCGTCCTCGGAGTCGTCGCCGGTGGAGACTTCACAAGCCACTGCACTGAAAGCAATCACGGAAAGCACGAGCGCGGACAATCGAACGGTCATTGGTACTCCTTCGAGGGGTCCGTCATCAGCACGCCACGTGCCACCTTCGATTACATGCGATTGCAATCACCGGCTGATCTCGCAGCAATCCGGCTGGTTTCGCGGGCTTGAATCACTCCTGAGGGTGACCGAGACAGGCGCGCTGCCGCTTCGGTGCGTACGTCCGAGCGCCGCGGACAGCTGTCCGTGCGCGGACACCTGTCCGGACATCTCGAAACGAGGCGAAATCACGGGACACTTTGCCGCAGGTGACGATCTGCGAACCCCGAAGTAAGACTCGCCCCCGATGGAGCAGAGCACGGAGGCGGATTCGAACGGCGGGGCACCGCGCGGGGTGCACGACATGACTCGCGGCAGCCCCCGGTCGCAGGTGCTGCGGCTGATGTGGTTCATCTTGATCGGGATGGCGATCCAGACGCTGTACGCGCTGGTCGACATCTACTGGGTGAGTCGGCTCGGCAAAGAGGCCGTCGCGGCGGTGGCCCTGTCGAGCAACCTGATGTTCGTGTCGCTGGCGCTCACGCAAATGCTGTCGGTCGGCTGCGTGGCGCTGGTCTCGCAAGCCGCGGGTCGCAAGGACCACGCGGAGGTGCAGCGGCTCTTCAACCAGGCACAGAGCTTCGCGACCTGCGCGGGGCTGGTGTTCCTGGCGCTCGGTCTGGTCTTCGAGCGCACCTACGCCGAGCGGCTCTCGGGCGATCGTGTCACGGCCGAGCTCTCGCTGACCTTCCTCCGCGCTTACATTCCGGCCCTGGCGCTGCAGTTCGTGATCGTCGGCATCGGCTCGTCTTTACGCGGGATCGGCGACATGAAGCCGGGGCTCGTGGCACAGACCGCGAGCGTGCTCCTCAACCTGGTACTCGCGCCGTTCCTGGTTTTCGGCTGGATCTCCGGTCATCCGCTGGGCGTGTTCGGGGCGGCGCTCGCGACGTTGATCGCGACGGCCGCAGCGGTGCTCGGTCTGGTCGTGTACCTGCTGCGGGGCAAGACGTTCCTGAGGCTTCGCGCCGCGGACTTTCGTCCCGATCTCCATACCTGGAAGCGCATGCTGGCCATCGGCCTTCCCGCGGGCGCCGAATTCTTTTTGCTGTCCCTGATCATGGGCACCGTCTACGTCGTGACGCGGCCGTTCGGGCCCGAAGCACAGGCCGGCTACGGCATCGGGTCGCGCTTGATGCAGGCTTGCTTCATGCCCGCGGTCGCGATCAGCTTCGCCGTCGCGGCGGTGGTCGGTCAGAATTACGGTTCGGGTGCGTTTCAGCGCGTGCGTGAGACGACGCTCGAGAGCGTGAAGCTGGTGCTCGGCTTCATGCTGTTCTTCACCGTCGTGTGCCAGCTGTGCTCGACCCAGCTCGTCTCGTTGTTTTCGAACGATCCGCGGGTGATCGACGCGGGCGTCGGCTACCTGCGGGTGTTGTCGCTCGGGTTCTTCGCGAGCGGGCTGGTGTTCGTCGGCGCGGGCGTTTTCCAGGGTCTCGGCAACACCTGGCCCTCGCTTTTGGCTTCCGGGCTGCGCGCGGTCGCGTTCATCGCGCCCGTGCTGGTCTTGAGCACGAACGCAGGCTTCGACCTCTACACGATCTGGTGGATCTCGCTTGCTACCGTGCTCGGGCAGCTCGGGCTGGTGCAGTACCTGTTGCGCCGGGAGCTCGCGGCGCGCGCGCCGGTTTGAGTCGTAGACTACGGGCTCACGCGCAGCGTCGCCCAACCGTGTGAGGGCACTTCGAAGGCGTAGGAAGCGCCACCGACTCCGACGCTGGTCGGCTTCGCGGCGTCCCCCTTGTTGTAAACCTGGGTGACGACGCTGCCGTCGGCGTTCACGAAGGCGATGGCGTCGGTGCTACCCGTCACCGCGACGCGCTTGGCGCCCGGCAGCACGTACTGGGAGTAGTGCCGGAACGCGTAGTAGGCCGGCGTCACGACCAGCTTCTTCGCCGAGCGATCCACGACCAGAAGCGCGTTTTGCGGCCAGTTATCCAGGCTCTTCCCGATGCTGTCGAGCACCATGTTCCAGGCGCTGTAGGAGTTGACGCCGGAGACGATCCAGTCGCGCAGCAGCTGCCAGGTCTCCTCGCCGTAGAGGTGATCGTTTTGGGGCTTGGCGGCGTCGTAGCGGCTTCGATCCCAGTAGGGGGTCTCGAAGTTGTAGTTGCCGCACTTGTGCTCGGTTTGCATCACCGGCGCGCTCTTCCCGAGAGTCGCGACGGCGGCCTGGAGGTTCCACTGTACGCCGAAGCCCTTCGTGTACTTCATCGCCTCGGGATCGGCGGCGACCGCCTTGGCGATGTTCGTGTCTTCCGGATCCTTCGACATGGTGCCCGCCCAGATCTCGGCGGTGATGCCGCGCTCGGCGAACGTGGGCCCGAGGTACGTCTTGATGAAGTCCACGAACTGCGCCTGCGTCCAGCGCACGCGCGCGTAGCCCGGCTCGTTTTGCGGGTGAATCGCGACGAGCTCGAGGCCCTCCTTCTGGTACTCCTCGACGAAGCGCGCCATGTAGAGCGCGTGAGCGCCGAGCGTCTGCGCGTCGTTCTTCAGATTCGAGCCGGTCATCATCCAAGAGGGGACGACCCAGGGGCTCGCCCAGAGCTTGATATCCGGGTTGACTGCCAGCGCCGCGCGGATGAACGGGATGAGCTTCTCTTTATCGCGGGCGATCGAGAAGCTGTTCATCTCGTAGTCACCGGCGGTGTCGTCGAGCGTGTACCAGCTCATCGAGTAGTCGCTCGCGCCCATCGGCAGCCGCCCGTAAACGAAATTCGCGCCGTCGTTCGCGTCGAAGAGCAGCTTCATCGCCCGCGTAACCTCCTCGGCCGGGAGCACGGACAACGCGTCCCACCCCATCTCGTTGAAGCAGCCGCCGAAGCCGGTGAGCGTCTGAAACTGCATGCTGGCGTCGATCGTCAGCTCGGCCGCTCCGCTCGCCGGTGCGACCGCGCCCTCGGTGTTCCAGTAATCGTTCGGACCGGACGTGACGAGCTCGGCGGTGGTGTTGCCGGGCCCACCAGCGCTGCTGCCGCCCGCGGGCGTGGCATCGCTTCCACCGCTCGCGTTCCCGCCGGGTGCGCTGCCACCGGTCGAGCTACCCGCTACTCCGCCCATCGCTCCGCCAGCTCCGGCTCCGCCTCCGGCTCCCGCTCCGCCGTCAGCCTTCGTGCCGCCCGTGTTCGTCTGGCCGCCCGTGTTGCTCGAAGCGCCGCCGCTCGTGCCGCCGTTCGCCGGCGCGACCGAACCACCCGTCGCGAGATTGCCAGCCGTGTTCCCGGAGCCGCCGTTCGCCGGTGTCGCCGCGCTTCCACCCGTGCTGGAGGGGTTCGCCGGGGAAGGGGATTCGTTTCCACAAGCCGTGATGCTCGTGATGAGCGTGAGCACGACCGCGGCAATTCTGAGATTTTGCATCCGACGCCCTCCTGATACGGACGTGCGCCCTCCGCTGCAAGCCGCCAAGCCGGCTCTTGGGCGTCGTCGACCGGGCAGTGGCTGGGTTTTCGATGTTCCGTCGACTGCGCGCTCGAAATACCCAGTTTCGATGTGAGGACGGCTCAGCTCGGAATGAACACGCCGCAAGGAAACGAGATATCGAGCGTGGCGGCGGCCGAGGATTGCAGGGACTCGCAGGCGGAGCCGTCGACCGAGAGCCGGCTCTCGTCCTCGAGGTGCCAGCCGTCGGGATCCTCGAATTCGAGCGCAACGCCATTCAGCGTGACCGCGCCGGATGACGCCATGGCCTTGCTGACGCTGCCCTTCAGGGCGAACACGCATTCTTGAACACCGCCGGTGATGGCCGCGAGCGCGCCGGCGAGGGCTTTCGTGTCCAGCACGCGGAAGAAGCGGTTCTTCGTGTCGTCGGCAGCCTGCCCCTGTCCGAGGTTCGCGAGCTCACGCAGGTGCTGGTCGCTCGCCTCGGGACCCACGCCGATCACGAACGTGCTGATGCCCGCCGCGTAGGCCGCTGCCACGGCCGATTTCGAGCGGGCCCGCCCCTGATCCGCGTTGCCATCGCAGCCGGACGGCTCGCCGTCGGTCGCGAGCACGATCATCCGCGGGCCGCGAAACTGGCCGGCGTCGAGCGCGGCCAGCGCTGGCCAAACCTTCTCGATGCTCTCGCCCGTCGGCGTCGCGCCGATCGGCTCGGTGCCCTCGAACGAGGCAGCGACGCTCTTCCAGTTGTTGACCGCGACCGGCACCTGCTCCAGCGCGGGACACGGAGCCTCGGGCCTGCCGATCGGTGCCGAGCTGAAATACATCGTCAGCCCGAAGCGGACTCGCGCTTGGAGACTGGCGATCAGCCCGGTTTTATCGGCGACCAACGCCTGCTTCACGGCGTCCCAGCGCGACTGTCCGTCGAAGTCCTGCAGCGTCATGCTGTTCGAGCCGTCGATCAGCAACATCACGTTCGGCAGCTCGGGCTCGAACTTCACCTGCTGCTGCACACACTCCGCCTTGCCCCCGCCGCCGCCGTTGCCGACCACGACCACCGGCGCGCCCCCCAGCGAGGCAGGCGGGGCCGGGGCGCCCCCCGTGGTGC
>JALYWZ010000447.1 GCA_030852505.1 Myxococcota bacterium
GGCTGAACCGATCGTTGCCGCCCGAACGCCGTCGGTGGCGCCGGCACCGACGCCGCCGTCGGCGGAGGAAGAGACGCGCGTGCTCGGGCTGTGCGGCGCTTGCCCGGCAGAGGGGCGCTGCGGCGACGACAACGACGCCTGTCTCAAGCAGCTGGAGACGGGAGAGACGTTCTGCGGCCGTGACTGCTCGGAGAACGGCGGGTGTCCACGTGGCTACGCATGCCGCGACGTGCGGAACGCGGAGCGGCAATGCGTGCCCTTCGACGGCACGTGCTCGACTCGAGAGCTCGGGGAACCGCCGCCACCGCTCGCCGAGCTCCGCGAGTACATGCTCTCGGACCTGAACACGGTCCGCGCCGAAGCAATGCGGCCGTCGCTCGCGGCCGACGCGTGTCTGGACGGGATCGCGCAGAGCGGGGCGCGCGAGCTCGCGTTCGAGAACGAGCAGACCTCGTCGTTCGAGCGAGAGTGCGGGTGGCGCTACGAGACGCGCGGCGCCGTCGCGGCCTGGAGCCTGGATTGGCGGCTCGCCGCCACGGCCTTGTGGCGGCTTCCCGGGAGGGGGCTCGAAGCCGCCCTTTCCGACGACTTTTCGCGGGTCGGAATCGGGATTTTACTCGGCGGGGACGAGGCGTGGATCGTGCTGAGCTACGGCGCTGACGCCGACTAGCGACTCGGACTCTCGTCTTCGTCGTCTTCGTCGTCTTCGTCGTCTTCGTCGTCTTCGTCGTCGTCTTCGTCTTCGTCTTCGTCTTCGTCTTCGTCGTCGTCTTCGTCGTCGTCGTCTTCGTCGCCGTCGTCTTCGTCGTCGCTCTGGTTCTCGCGTTCGGTGGGCTGTTCGCCGTCTTCGGTCTCGTTTCCGTCGCCGCCGCCGCCGCCGTCGTCCTCGCCAGCGTCCGGCGTGGCCTCCGCGGTGTCGACGCGTTCACCGAGGTCCTCGCCCAGGCTTTCGCCGAGCGTTTCACCGAGTTGTTCCTCCGAACCGAGTCGCTCTTCGTCGTCGTCACGGGTCGGCTCGAGCGACACCGGGCCCTCGGGGGCGGCCTCGCCGGTCTCGGCCTCGAACTCCTGACGCGACTCGTCCGTGAGCTCCGTGTACTCGCGGAGCGTCGGCAGATCGCGCAAGCTCTTCAGGCTGAAAACCTGCAAGAAGGTCGGCGTCGTGCCGTACAACATCGGCCGCCCGGGCTCGTCCTTCTTCCCGATGATCCGCACCAGATCGCGCTCGAGCAGGCCCTTCAGCACCGGACCCGAATCCACGCCGCGGATCTCGTCGACCTCGGGCCGCGTCACCGGCTGCCGGTACGCGATGATCGCCAGCGTCTCGAGCTGAGCGCGCGACAGGCGCACCGGGCGCTGCTGCAAGAAATTGCGAACGTACGCCGAGTACTGCGGGTTGGTGCGGAAGATCCAGCCACCGCCGAGCTCGTCCACGCGGATGCCGCGGTGGCGGGTCTCTTCGGCGAGCTCCGTCAACAGCTCTTGCGCCCGCTTCTTGTCGATGCGCGCGGCGCGAGCCACTTCTTTCAGCTCGAGCGGGTGATCGGCCACGAACAGCACCGCTTCGATCAGCCCTTTCAAGAAGCCGGTCGTGTCGTCGATGCTGCCCTCGGGGACGGCCTCCCCTTCCCCGACGGTTTCTGCGAGGCGCGACGCGACCGGGGCCTCGCCGTCTTCGGACTGAGCTTCCGAAGCTTCGGATTCGGGCTCCGACTCGGACTCGCTCGGCGCCTCGGCCTCGGCTTCCGTATCGCTCACGACCACGCCGAGATCGGCCAGCGCCTCCGCTTCGGGGCTAAGCTCGGCCGATTCGGGCGCGGCCTCCGATTCCGCTGCGTCTTCGCCCCCGTCTTCCGGGGACTCCGGTGCTGCTTCTTCGCCGGATTCCGGGGCGATCTCTGCGGACTCGGCGGCGGGCTCCGGCTCGGTCGTCTCTTCGGCCGCCTCTCCGGCCTCGACGCCGTTCGTCGCGTGCTCGCCGTTGCTCTGGGCCTTCGGTGCCTTCGCGGCGCGGCGTCCGCTCGGCGCCGGCGACTTCGCCGGACGTCCCCTGCTTCGCTTGCTAGCCATGCTCTCTCGTCACTCCGTCCCGGACCCAGCTTCGGGATCTTCGGGCGTGTCGTGTTCGGGCGGTTCGGCGGCTTCGGCGTCGGCCTCGGGCCGCAGCGTATCCGCGTCCGGTCGTAGCGTCTCGGCTTCGGAGTCGTCCGTTTCGGCGTCGGCGGCGGCTTCGGCTCCGGCTTCGAGCTCGCCTTCGCTGCCGCCCGTAGCGTCGGGGTCGGTGGGTGCCGCGTCCTCTTCGTTCACCGCCAGCTGAACGACGATCGGCTCGTAGGGTCCGGTTTGCGTGAGGCGCGTGAGACGGAGCCGCGTCATCTCGAGCAGCGCGAGGAACGTCACGATCAGGTCGATCCGCGACCGCTGCCCCACGAACAGCTCTTCGAACGAGAGGCTCTGCGCCCGGCTCAGCATCTCGGACAGCTCGTTGATGCGGTCCGTGATCGAGAAGCGCTCGATGTCGATCTGATGGTCGACCGTGGCCTTGGCGCGCGCCATCACGTGCTGGAACGCGTCCAGCAGCTTGAAAAGGCTCAAACCCGCGATCGGGGCCGGCCCTTCCACCTGAGGCGCCGGTAACCCGCGGTTGAACACGTCGCGCCCGAGCACGTCGGAGGACGCGAGCTGCTCGGCGGCGTGCTTGTACTTCTGGTACTCGAGCAGCCGGCGCACGAGCTCGGCCCTCGGATCGAGCTGGTCTTCCTCGTCCTCCTCCTGATCGGCCGGAGGCGTGGGCAGCAGCATCTTCGACTTGATGTGGGTGAGCGTCGCCGCCATGACCAGGTACTCGCTGGCCGTGTCGATGTTCAGCTCCTCCATCAAGGTGATGTATTCGACGTACTTTTCCGCGATGAAGGCGATCGGGATGTCGCGGATGTCGAGCTCGTGCTCCTCGATCAGGTGCAGCAACAGGTCGAGCGGCCCCTCGAACGTGGGCAGCTGGACCCGGTAGCCGCCCCCGCCCGCTAGCTCCGCCTCGGAAGCTTCAGGCGCTTCGGAGGCTTCGGACGCAGCTTGGGGCGCGTCCGGCTCCGGAGCGGGGGGCGAGGCCTCGGTCATGGGGGGCCCGAGCGTATATGTCGCCCGAGTTTTCGCAAGCCGGAGCGGCGGCCGCCGGGGATTGTCTGCTGTTTCAAGGCACTTCGAACAAGGACACGCCCTCGGTCGAGACCGCGTCGTCGCCGCGCACCAGGTAGGCCGGGTTGTCGAACACCACGCCGCCCTTGGTGCGAAGCACGCACGTGGACACGTGATCCTTCGCGGTGGCCGAATAGTCGCAATACGGCGCGCCGCGCCACTCGGCCTTGAGTCGCTTCTCGACCGGGAGCTTGACGCTGAGCTCGTACTTGCCGGCCTCGAGCGAGAAATTGATCTTGCGGTTGCCGTCGAGCGGCAGTGCTTCGACCGAGACCTTCCGCACCACGTCGACCCCGAACTCGACGAACGCCTGGCCGGCTCGCGCCACGACCACCGCCGAGCCGACGCTCTTCGGCACGAGCTGGCTGTCCTTCGGGTAGAGCACCTGGCTCGACTTCGACGTGAGCGTGAGGGGCACGTCCGAGAGCTCTTTTCCCCCCTGCCCGAGCACGCGCACGGGGGGAACGAACGGCCCGGCAGCGAGCTCGACCCGGCCGAGCGACGGCGCCTCGATCTTGGTCACGAGGCGACAGCGCAGCGGCGCCGACGCCTTCACCCCGCCGACGACCGCGGTCACCGTTCCGTCGCCGGAGCGGCTGCACACGACGTTGCCGCGCCGGTCCACGGTCGCCAGATCCCCCGGGCTGACCGAGAAGTCGTACTGCTTGTCCCCGACCTTGGTGCGCCCCTCGGCGTCCGTGATGCGCAGCGTGGCCTTGAGCGGATCGGTCGACAATGCCGCCTGGGGCAGCTCGACCCGCAACGCCGCCGGGGTTTCTTGCGCTTCGCAGGCGGCGACCAGCACACACAGCCCGATGATCAGCGGCAAAGTCTCGGCCATTCCCGCGGTGATAGTCGATCCGGCCCGGAAAAACTGCAAGAATCGAGTCCCGGCTGCCCCGGCCGGAAACCATGCAAGCCGCGGCGTCGAGCCAGAAAGATCCTTACGTCGGGCTGTGCTTCGACGACCAGTTTCGCGTGGAACAGGCGATTGGCGCGGGCGCGATGGCGCGTGTCTACCGCGCGCGGCAGCTCGGCATCGAGCGCGACGTCGCGATCAAAATCCTGAAGCGCGAGCTGATGGGCATGCCCGATATGTTGGCGCGGTTCCGCCGCGAGGCAGAGCTCGCCGCTCGGCTCCTCCACCCGCACATCGTGGTGGTGCACGCGATCGGGCGCGTGCCGTCGTTCGGACCGGAGCTCGGCGGCGAGCCGTACACGGCGCTCGAGTACCTCGACGGCCCATCGCTCGCGCTGCTGCTCGAGCGCGAGGGCGGGCGGCTGCCGCTCGGGCGAGCGCTGCACGTGGTGCTCGGTATCTGCGACGCCGTCGGCGAGGCCCACGCCCGCGGCATCGTTCACCGCGATCTGAAACCGGAGAACGTCTTGCTCGTCCAGCGCGGGGACGACACGGACTTCGTCAAGCTGCTCGACTTCGGCCTGGCGAAGGCGCAAAAGTCGGCCGTGGAGCTGCAGACGCGCGCCGGGGCCGTGCTCGGAACACCGCGCTACGTGTCGCCGGAAGGCGCGCAGGGCGACGAAGTGGGACCCGCTGCCGACTGCTACGGCCTCGCAACGCTGCTCTACCAGTGCCTCGCTGGCCGGACGCCGTTCACCAGTCCCGACGCCTTGACGCTGCTCGCCGAGCACGCGAGCGCAGAACCGCCCGAGCTCCGTTTGCATCCGGCCGCAGCCGCGGTGCCCGAGCCGATCGCCGAGGTCGTCATGCAAAACCTGGCGAAGCGGCCCGAGCTGCGCGCCCCCGACGCGCGTGCGTTCGGC
>JALYWZ010000066.1 GCA_030852505.1 Myxococcota bacterium
GTGCGGCACTCCCAGGCCGCGATCGCAAACGCCCAGCTCAAGGCAGACCGGCTCGGATCGTAGTCCGCCGCCCGAATCAGAACCTTCTCGAGCGCGCGCTGGGCCGCGTCCTCGGCGTCGCCCTCGTTCTTCAAGAGAGACGTGCACAACGCGCGCAGCTTCGGCCACAGCTCGCGGAACACCACGGGGAACGCAGAACGATCGCCGTCCGCGAGCCGGGCCATGCTGAGATCGAGTTCGGGCGAGGGCATGCTGCGAGCGCCGGAGCGACTCGAAACGTAGCTCCCCCCGTCGAGCCCGGCGAGATCCGGGACGGCCTGCATGGCGACGGGGGTCACGCGAACCTAGGCGGCTCGCAGAGCGGCGTGACAGATCCGAGGCTCACGGGGCGCCTTCCGGCGCTTCGGGCGTCAAAAACCCTGCAGCCGAAAGCACTTTTCGCCCAGTCTCCGAACGGACCAGGTTCACCCACTCGAGCGCCAGCTGGGGGTGCGCGGCATCGGCAACGACCGCGATTGGGTACTCGGCGCTCACGTTCAGCTCGGGCGGGATCGCCACGACTCGCAGCTTGTCCCGAGCGGCGTTGGCGTCGGTGCGATACACGATCCCGGCATCGGCCTCAGCGAGGCTCACCTTGGCCAGCACCTGGCGCACGTTGAGCTCGCGCGACACCACCTTCGACTCGACGCGCGCGCGAAAATCGGCCCCGAGCTTTTGCCCCGCTCGCTCCAAGACCTGCAGCGTGTAGCGGCCGATCGGGACTTCGGGGGTGCCGATCACGAGCCGGGTTGCGAGCGGTAGATCCGCGAACGACCGCAGCCCGATCGGGCCCTGGCTCGCCACGATCACGACTGGCTCGTTCCTCGCGAACGGAAGCGGCCTCAGGATCCGCTTGGACTCGAACAGCTGCTTTGCATGCTTCGCGTCGGCGGAAGCGAACACGTCGGCGCGCGCGCCATGCTCGATTTGCGTGCTGAGCTCCTGCGTGCCTGCAAAGTTGAACACGACGCGCACCCCCGCGTGCTCGCGTTCGAATTCGCGACCGAGCTCGCTGAAGGTGTCGCGCAGCGACGACGCGGCAAACACGCTGAGCTCGGATGCCTCAACGCCGTCCTTCTGCGCAGGCTCGGAGCGCCGGCAGCCCAGGCCGAACATCGCCAGAGCCAGTGCTGTGAGGAGAGCACGGCGGGCGGCCGCACGCGAAAGCATGGCCGGTCCTATCACAGCGGTCGCCGTCCAACTGGCTCGGGCACCGCGCACGGGCTAAGCTCCCGCGGTGCGAGGGCGTTCGACTGTCGTCGGTTGTTTGGCATTCGTCCTCTCCTGCTCGGGCGAAGAAGCGAGCTCGCCCGATGCGCCGGGTTCCGGCGGCTCTCTGAGCTCGGCCTCGGGTGGCGCGCCGCTCGCCGCTCCGACGGGTGGCGCGAACCCGAGCGGCGGCAGCTCCGGCTCGACGGGCGGCGAGCAGCACCTTCCCCCGAGCAGTGGCGGTTGGGGTAGCGGTCTCACGCCGCAGCCGTGCAGCCTGGTCGCTCCCACGGAGTGTCCGAGCCCCGACCTCGTCTACGCCTCCGTCGAGCCGATTTTGCGCGAGCGCTGCGTCGTCTGCCACGCCGGGTTGCCGGGCGGCCCGTGGCCGCTCGACACCTACGGCCACGTCGCGACCTGGCGCGACACAATCCGCGCGGCATTGCTGGCCTGCGCCATGCCGCCCTCCGACTCCGGCATGAGCATTCCTCCGGAGGAGAGCCAACGCATCCTCGAGTGGATCCGCTGTGGGATGCCACCGTGAGTCTCAGTCTGAATCGACATAACCATCGGATATAACTCGGCTTATCAGCGCCTGACCTGGAGATCGCGAGTCCACGAATCCGGACGAACCAAAGTGGGTGAATTCGAGGAGTCCAGCTAACCCTTCGAATTGGGACGGGCGCGAGAGATAATGAGTGTCCATGCACTCGACGCCAGGGGCGCGGCTTGGCACACCGGTGGCCGCTGCCGACGCGAGACTCGAGCTCGACGCCGTTCACGGGCAGCTGCTCGAGGCGTTGCCGTGCGCAGTGCTGCTGATGGAGCTCGACGGCCGCATCTCCTTCGTCAACGCCGAGGCCGAGCGGCTGTTCGGCATTCCGCGCGAACGACTCGTGAGTGCCGACATCGACGAGCTCGCGCCCGAGCAGCTCCGCGAGCGGTACCGCGAGCTGCGCCAAAGATTCGTGAGCGAGGCGGTCTCGGAGCCTCGCGTGCTGCGCGGCGAACGCGTCATGAAGGGCGCCGACGGGCGAGAGGTGGCGCTCGAGATCGCGATCAGCCAGGTCGACCTGGGCGGCCGTCGCGTCCTGCTCTCGAGCAGCATGGACCTGTCCGACAAGAAGCGCGTCGAACGCCAGACCATCGAACAGCTGCACTCGATTTTCGAGAAGGCGGACCACGGCATCTTCATGATCCAGGTCACGCCCGAAGGTGATTTCCTGTTCGAGGCCTTCAACCCCACGACGGAGCGCTGGACCGGCGTCACGAGCGAGCGCGCGCACGGGCGGCGTCCCGACGAAATCATGCCGCGCGAGGAGGCGGCGAGGCTCGTCGAAAACTACCGGCGCTGCGTCGACGCTCGCGCCGTCGTCACGTACGAAGAGAGCCCGGGCGAGCCGTCGGGTCACCGCGTGTTCCGAACCACGTTGATCCCGATCCTCAACGACCAGGGGCTCGTGCACCGCATCATCGGCCTCGCCCACGACGTCACGCAGCAGAAGCAGATCGAATCGGCGCTGCTCGAGGCGCAGAAGCAGAGCGAGAACGCGCGCCGCGAAACGGAGCAGCGCTTCTCGAAGGTATTCCGGGTCAGCCCGCAGCCTGTGCTGATCACGCGTCTCGCCGACTCGGTCGTCGTCGAGGTGAACCACGCGTTCGAGCAGCTCTTCGGTCTCCCGCGCTCGGAGGCCGTCGGCCGCAGCACCTTCGAGCTCGCGCTGTGGATCGACCCCGACGACCGCGCGCGCGTGACGGAGCTGCTCGGGCGACAAGGCTTCTTCCGCGACGTGGAGGTCCGGGGCAAGGCCCGCGACGGACGCATCCTCGGGTTGCTGCTCAGCGGCGAGCCGATCGAGCTCGACCACACGCCCTGCATCGTGACGTTTCTGCGCGACCTCACCGACCAGCAGCAAGCCGAAAAGGCCCGCGCGGAGCTCGAGCGCCGCGCGCTCCAGGCGCAAAAACTGGAAGCGCTGGGCACGCTCGCGGGCGGCATCGCTCACGACTTCAACAACATCCTCGGTGCGATCGTGGCCTACGGCGAGCTGGTGCGGCTCGACGCAGAAGACCCCGTCCAGGTCAAGAGCCACGCGGCCGAGCTGCAGCGCGCGGGAAGCCGCGCCAAGGAGCTGATCCAGCAAATCTTGAGCTTCGGTCGTCAGCAGAAGCAAGAGCGCCGTCCGATCCGCCTCGAGGTCGCGATCCGCGAGGCCGTGAAGCTCTTGCGCTCCACGCTGCCGAGCACGATCCAGATCGACGTGCAGATCGCGGGCGAGTCGCCGATCGTGCTCGCCGATTTGATCCAGATCCACCAGGTGCTGTTGAACCTGGGCACGAACGCGGCTCACGCCATGGCCGGTCGGATCGGGCAGCTCACGATCCGGCTCGACGGGGTCGAGGTGGGCGAGGAGCTCGCCGAGCAGCGCCCGGGGCTCCAGCTCCGCAGATACGCGCGCCTGTCGGTCGCCGACAACGGCTGCGGGATGAGCCCGGAGACGCTGAAGCGGATCTACGAGCCGTTCTTCACGACCAAGGCGCCGGGCGAAGGTACGGGCCTCGGGCTTGCCGTGATCCACGGCATCGTCCAGGAGCACGAAGGCCTGATAGCGGTCGAGAGCGAGCTCGGAAAGGGCACCCGCTTCGAGCTGTTCTTCCCCGAGCACTCGGCGGACCTCGCCGACGAGCGTCAACCACCGGCAGAGTATTCACGCGGCAACGGCGAGAGCGTGCTGTTCGTGGACGACGAGGTCGTGCTGTGTTCTTCCGTGGCGCGCCTGCTCGAGCGGCTCGGCTATCGGGTGACCGCCTGCTCCAAGCCGCGCGAGGCCCTCGCGCTGTTGCGCCGAGACCCGCGCGCATTCGACGTGGTGCTCACCGATTTGACCATGCCCCAGCTCACGGGGCTCGACCTCGCGCGCGAAGTGCACGACCTCGATCCGCACAAGCCCGTGCTGGTGATGACCGGGTTCAGCGGAAGCTGGAGCTCGGACTCGCTGCGCTCCGTCGGGATCTACGATCTCGTGCCGAAGCCCCTCAGCGCGCAGGCGCTGGCGTCCGCGGTGGCCGCAGCGCTCGCGGCCAAGTGAGCTTCAGTCGGCGCCGATGCGCGACCGCTCGCCGCGCTGCTCGGCGAGCTCCGAATCGGCCAAAACTGACTCGACCTCGGTGGCGCTGCCTGGCTGAAGGAACGCCTCGACGGTGCCCCGCGTCGCGGGCGCCTGGGTCTTTTCGCGCGGCGCAGCGCTCGGTGCCTGAATCACCCCTTTCGCTGGAGTCACGCCGGCGCAAGCCGACGACGCAGCGCCGAGCAAGAGGGTGAAG
The DNA here is from genome assembly GCA_030852505.1 of Myxococcota bacterium. GTDB lineage: Bacteria > Myxococcota_A > Polyangia > Polyangiales > Polyangiaceae > PMG-095. Next base: position 4,573 of record JALYWZ010000066.1, read on the forward strand.
ACCCACGGGCCCCTCGAGAATGACGAAAGCATGGTGGATCTCCTGCCCTCGCATGGAGCAAGGCCCATGCCGTGTTTTCCAGAGCTCCGCTGACGGAAAGAGTCTTCATCTGCGACCGAGACGCCGCGTCGAGGCGCCACGCACGGGGCTATTTGCTACGCGAATTGCGGCTATTTCGCGTGTCAACACACACTGACGACGTTACCCTCGAGGCTCTGTCGCGAGCTTCGTTTGCCGATGAAGCGCGACACGAGAGGATCCGATGTTGGAGAACATGGCCCGTGCGCCCGCGGGCTCGAAAGAACACGAGCACGGAGCTCACGATGCTTGCCAGCACCGGGTGCATTTCTACCACGGCGATTCGATCCTCGAGGCCTTGAGCAGCTTCGTCGCCGAGGGGCTCGACGCAGGCGAGCGCGTGCTGGTGGTGGCGACCGAGCAGCGGCTCGACGAGCTGCACGCTGCCCTGGCAAGCCGCGGAATCGCCCGCGAGGACGCCACGCGGCGCGGTCTGCTCTGCTTCGAGGCGCGCGCTCTGTTGAAGACCTTCATGGTGAGAACGCTGCCGGATTCGGAGCGCTTCTTCGCCAGCGTCGAGAAGCTGGTCGCGATCCCCGAGCCACGGCCGCTGCGCGTGTACGGCGAAATGGTCGACGTTTTGTGCGCCGAAGGACAGCCGGCCGCAGCGCTCTTGCTCGAAGAGCTGTGGACGGAGCTCCAGAAGCGGCACGCCTTCACGCTCTTGTGTGCCTATGATCTCGCTCGGTTCGAGGGAGAGCCGCAGCTCCTCAGAGACGCCTGCGAAGCCCACACGCACGTCGAAGGCTTGCCGGATCGGCACGCCGGCGGCGCGGATAGCGGCATTTTCTCCGAGCCCGAGGCGGCTGAGCTTTCGGCGCTCGCAACCGAGATCGCTCGGCGCAAATCGATCGAGTGGGCGCTGCGCCGAGCGCTGCGCGACGCCCGGAGCTCGGAGGACGCGGCGCGCGCCGCCGCGCGACAGCTCGAGCTCGTGACCGACGCGCTCCCGGTGCTCGTCTCGTACGTCGATCGCGAACACCGCTACCGCTTCGTGAATCAGAACTACCAGCGCTGGTTCGGCGGCGCGCGCAGCGAGTTACTCGGTCGCCACGCGCGCGACGTGCTCGGGCCGGCTGCCTACGAGCAGCTGCTCCCGTACTTCGAGGTCGCGCTCGCCGGCAGCAACGCCAACTTCCGGAGCAAGATCGAGTACGCGGGCGAAGGGCCGCGCGACATCGAGGCCTCCTACATCCCTCATTTCGGCGAAGACGGCCGGGTGCACGGCTTCGTCGCGCTGGTGGCAGACATCAGCGACCGGCGGCGGCTGGAAGAAGCGCGCGAAGTCGTGGCACGACGGGCCGAACGGCTGCTGCGCATCACGGGCGCGATCGCCGACGCCGTCACCGCCGAGCAGGTCGTCGAAGCCGTGGTCGACCAGGTCGCGAGCGCGCTCCAGGCCTCGAGCGCGGCGCTCTGGCTCTTGGACGGCGACCGCTTCGCCCGGCTCGTGCGCGCCGTCGGATACCGCGACGACGCGCTGAAGGGCTACGACCGAACGCCGCTCGAGACGTTGCAAGGTTTCCCGGCCCTCGACTGCATCCGCCTCGGGGCGCCGGTCTGGCTGTCTTCCCAGCACGACCTGCTCGCGCGCTACCCGCACCTCGCTCCGAGCATCACGGTCGGCAGAAACTACCGGATTTCGTGCCTGCCGATCGTGGTCGATGGGTCCACGCTCGGCGCAGTCGGGTTCACCTTCGAGCAGGCCTCGCCGGTCGACGAAGAGGAGCGCAATTTCCTGCAGCTCGTGGCGCGCTACACGGGCCAGGCGCTCGAGCGCTTGCGCTTGCTCGAGCTCGAACGGCAGATGCGCACCAGCGCAGAGGCCGCAGCGGCGCGGCTCGAGGTCCTGAGCGCTGCCTCGCGGGCGTTCTCCGAGCACGCGGCCGCAGACGTCCCGCACGTGCTCGACGTGGTCGCGCGTGAGCTCTCGGAGGGCTTTGCGGACGGTTGCGCGGTGTTCCTGCTCTCGGACGACGCACGCACCCTCGAGCTCGGCGGGATCCGCCACCGCGACCCCGAGTTGTTCGAGGTACTGCACACCGCGCTCGGCGATTCGCCGATGCGCGCCGGCGAAGGCTTGAGCGGAAGGGTCGTGAGCACCGGGGAGCCGGTGTTGATGAGCCGCGTGGAACCGTCGCTGATCGAGCGGCTCGCGCCCGAGTCTCGCCATGCCTGGATGCGCGCGCTCTCGGCGGGCAGCGTGATCGTCGTTCCTCTGCCCGTCCGGGGGAAGGTCATCGGAACGCTCGCGGTCGTGAGAGGCAGCGACTCACCGGCGTTCGAAGCCGCCGATCTGCGCCTCGTGACCGAGCTCGGCGAGCGAGCCGCGGTGGCCATCGAGACCTCGCGGCTCTACCGCGAAAACCGCGTGGGCCGGGCCCGCGCCGAGTTGCTCTACGACATGGCCGAGGCCGTGATCGCGGCCGAGGACCTGGAGACCGTGTTGTCGGCCTCGCTCGACGCGATCGGGCGCGCGCTGGACGCTTCGCGCGCCGCGATCCTGACCTTCGACCCGGAAGGCGTGATGCGCTTTCGCTCGTCGCGAGGGCTGTCCGAGGCGTACCGGCGCGCGGTCGAGGGGCACTCGCCCTGGGCCAGGGACGCCAGGAACCCCGAAGCGATCCAGGTGCCGGACGTCCTGTCCGAGCCGTCGCTCTCCGCCTTCGGCGAGTTGTTCCGGGAGGAAGGGATCCGCTCCCTGGCCTTCATCCCGCTGGTCGCGGGTGAGCGATTGATCGGAAAGTTCATGGTCTATTACGGCGCGCCGCGCACGCTGTCTGAGGTCGAGCTGACCCTGGCGCGCGGGATCGCCAATCACGTGGCGAGCGCATTGGTCCGCTTCTCGACCCTGGAAGAGCTTCAGAAGACCGTGCGCTTCAACGAGATGTTCACGGGCATCCTGGGGCACGATCTCAGGAACCCGCTCGGGGCGATCCTGACGGCGGCGCAGGTGGCGCAGAACCGCGACACGGAGGAGCGCCTGAGCAAACCGCTGGCGCGGATCCTGAGCAGCGGCGCGCGCATGGCCAAGATGATCGACCAGCTGCTCGATTTCACGCGGGTTCGAGTCGGCAGCGGGATGCCGCTCCGGCCGACCACGCTGCAGATCGGCGGCGTGCTGCGCCAGGTCATCGACGAGCTGGAGACCGGGTATCCAACGGCGCGGGTCGAGATCGAGGTGATCGGCGACGACGACCAGGGCAGCTGGGACGGCGATCGGCTGTCGCAGGTGTTCTCGAACCTGGTCGCCAACGCGATCCAGCACGGAGAGCCCGAGCACGGCGTACACGTTCGTCTCGGATTGACGTCGAACGAAGCGGTGCGGATCGACGTGCACAACCGGGGAGTGATTGCCGAAGAGCTGATCGGCCGCATCTTCGAACCCCTGACCGGTAGCCGGCAGAAGCGCGATCGCTCGCAGGGGCTCGGCCTCGGTCTCTACATCAGCAGCGAAATCGTGAAGGCTCACCGCGGGCGCATCGACGTGAGCTCGAGCCCGGCCCACGGCACGTCGTTCAGCGTCCACCTGCCGCGCGCGGCGCTCGAAGGTACCGCGTGAAGCGCGTGCTGATCGTCGAAGACGAGCGGGATTTGCTGGACTCGCTCCAGGAGTTCTTCGAAGACGAAGGGTTCGCGGTACAGACCGCGAACAACGGCGCCGAAGCGCTTTCGCTGCTCGACGCGGAAGAGCTGCCGCAGGTGGTGTTGCTCGACCTGGCGATGCCCGTCCTGGACGGAAACGAGCTCTACGCGCGAATGCGCGCCGAGCCGCGCCTGGCAGGCATTCCGGTGATCGTCTCGACCTCCGACCCCTCACGGGCGCCGAGCGGCGTGCTGATCATGAAAAAGCCCGTTAATCTGAACAGTCTGCTCGGCGCCGTTCAGAGCCATTGCCAGAGCGGGTGAGGCAGATCGAAACGAGGGCTTCGCTCCGCGAGCACCCGGGTTAGAATCCCGCACACCTTTGTCCGAAGCCCCGTCTGTCAGTCGCCTCCCCGCCCTGTCCTGGGACGAATCTCGGCTCCTGATCGAGAGCGTCGAAGACTACGCGATCTTCATGCTCGACCCCGGCGGCAACGTGGCGACCTGGAACCTCGGCGCCGAGAAGATCAAGGGCTACACGGCGAACGAGATCGTCGGTCGCCACTTCTCGACGTTCTACCCCGAGGAGGATCGGAGCGCGGGCCGGCCGGAGCGCGCTCTCGAGACCGTGCGCACGGTCGGACGCTACGAGGACGAGGGCTGGCGCGTGCGCAAAGACGGCACGCGCTTCTGGGCCAACGCGGTGATCACCGCCCTGCGCGATCCCGAGGGCCGCCTGCGCGGCTTCGCCAAAGTGACGCGGGATCTGACCGCGCGCCGCCAGGCGGAGCAAACCGAGCTCGCGCTGATGCGCGAACAGGCCGCGCGCCTGGCCGCCGAGGCCGCGGAAACACGCGTGCGTGACAGCGAAGAACGTTACCGCGCCCTGAGCGAGCGGCTCGAGTTGATCCTGGAAGGCGTGGCCGACGGGATCACGGTGCAGGACACGACCGGCAAGCTGCTGTTCGCGAACACCGCCGCAGCTCGCGCCTGCGGCTTCTCCTCGCGCGCGGAGCTCATGGCTGCTTCCCCGGCCGAGATCGTGGCCCGCTTCGAGATGCTGGACGAGCGCGGCGCGGCGATCGACGCCTCGCAGTTGCCCGGCCGTCGCGTGCTACGCGGCGATCCTCCTCAATCGGCCGTGATCCGCGTGCGCGACCGCTCGTCGGGGCGCGAGTCGTGGTCGCGCATTCGCGCCAGCGCCGTGCTCGGACGCGACGGCCAGCCCGAGCTCGCCATCAACGTCTGGCACGATGTCACGGCCGAGCACCGCGAGCAGCGCGATCAAGCGTACCTCGCCAAGGCCAGTGCCGCGCTGTCTTCGTCGCTCGACTACGAAGCCATGCTGTCCACGCTGGCGAACCTGCTCGTGCCGGGCCTGGCCGACTGGTGCACGATCCACCTGCTGGAGGGCGAGCGGCTGAAGAACGTGGCGATCGCCCACATCGACCCGGCGCGCATCGCGCTCGCTCAGCGGGTCGAGAGCCGCTATCCCCCCGACCCGAGCGCCGACAGCGGGATCTGGAAGGTGCTGCGGACGGCGCGCTCCGAGCTGCACGAGCTGCTCTCGGACGCGCACCTGCAAAGCGGCGCCCGTGACGCCGAGCACCTCCAGATCTTGCGCAGCATCGGGCTACGCTCGGTGCTGATCGTGCCGATCCGGATCCGAGACACGGTGTCCGGGACGATCACGCTGGTCAACGCCGAATCGGGCAGAACCTACGACCAGCGCGACGTGCTGCTCGGCGAGGAGCTGGGTCGGCGGGTCGGCGTGGCGATCGAGAACGCGCGGCTCTACCAGGCTTCGCAAGAGGCCACGCGGCGCGCCGAGAACGCAGCCGCGCGCGCCCGCGAGGCCAGCCGGATCAAGGACGAGTTCTTGGCGACCGTCTCGCACGAGCTCAGGACGCCGCTCAACGCGATCGTCGGCTGGGCGTCGTTGCTGAAAAATCACGACACCGCTCCGGCCATCGCCAAGGGTATCGAGGTCATCTATCGGAACGCGCAGGCCCAGAGCAAGCTGATCGAAGACATCCTGGACGTGTCCCGGATCATCACCGGCAAGCTGCGGCTCGAGCTCAAGACCACGGACTTGATGACGATCGTCAAGGACGCGATCGAGGTGATCCGGCCTTCCGCCACCGCCAAGCGGATCAACGTGGAGATCGTCGACGGCGAGACGAGCTGGCCGATCGTCGGAGATCCGGAGCGGCTTCAGCAGGTGGTCTGGAACCTGCTCTCGAACGCCGTGAAATTCACCGAAGCCGGCGGGTCGGTGCGCGTGGCCGTCGGGCAAGAAAACAGCAGCCTGGTGCTGTCGTTGACCGATACGGGTCGCGGTATCGAGCCCGAGTTTTTGCCGTACGTGTTCGATCGCTTCAAGCAGGCGGACAGCTCGACCACGCGCCGCGTCGGCGGGCTCGGGCTCGGGCTCGCGATCGTGCGTCACATCGTGGAGCTGCACGGCGGACAGGTTCAGGCCTACAGCCAGGGCGCGGGCACCGGCGCGCGGTTCTCGATCACGCTGCCGGTCCGCGCCGTCACCGCCGAGACCGAACACGCCGAGCGCCCGACGCTGCCCGCCGTCGAGGAGAGAGAGCAGCCGGCGGCTGCGTCGCTCCGGGGTATCCGCGTCGTGGTCATCGACGACGAGCCCGACGCGCGCGACTTGCTCAAGGCCGTGCTCAGCCAGGCCGGTGCGGTGGTGGAGGTCGCGGCCTCGGCCACGGAGGGCTACGCGCTCGTGCAACGGGCGCCGCCGGACGTGCTGGTGAGCGACCTCGGGATGCCGGACATCGACGGCTACACCTTGATCCGCCGCATCCGCTTACTGGACGAGTCGCAAGGGGGTCGGGTGCCGGCCCTGGCGCTGTCGGCCTATACGCGCATCGAAGATCGGGCGAAGGCGCTCGCCTCCGGCTTCACGCGCCACGTGGCCAAGCCCGTAAATCCTGGGGATCTGGTGAGCGCGGTGGCCGAGCTCGCGAGTTTTTCCAGGGCGACCCGCTTCGAGGGCTGAACAAAAGCCGCGACATGGGCCAGGTGGCGTTTGACAAGCCCGTGAGGTTCCCGCATATTCCCGCCCCCGAAGCGGCCCCGGGTGACGGGCCGGCGCACGCAACGAGGTCCTTAGCGATGGTTTCCTCAACCCGGCAAACTGAACGACGACGAGCAACCCGCGCCAGCAGCGCTGGTCGCTCCAACAAGCGCGCTCGCGTCAAGGCGGGCACGCCCACGTTTCCGGTGCACCCCGCCGGGTACGATCCCAAGGCGGCGGACGCGCGCAAAGCCAAGGAAACCAAGTAGGCTGAATCATGGCGAACCACGCTTCCGCAGATAAGCGCAACCGGCAACGCATCGTCCGCACCACCCGCAATCGCGCGGTCAAGAGCGCGGTGCGCACCGCAGTGAAGAAGGCGCGCAGCGCGATCCAGGGCGGTGACGCCAAGGCCGCGGCCGCGCCCGTGAAGGAAGCCAGCAAGGCGCTGGCCCGCGCCGCGAGCAAGGGCGTGATCCCTGCCCGCGCGGCCTCGCGCGTGAC
>JALYWZ010000448.1 GCA_030852505.1 Myxococcota bacterium
GAGCGGCAGCGGGAGGCGCCGCGGGCAGGGCTGCGCTCCGTGGAGCAGGCTGGGCGTGCCGGCCCTCTTCATTCCAGAGCAGCAATGTCAGCACCGACGCCAGCGCGAGCACGCCGAGAGCGGCCGCGACGAACAGCGCTCTCCGGCGCTCGCGCCCCCACGGGATCGGCGGATCTTCGGCAGGCTGCACCGGCGGCCCTGCATCCGGACGAGTGATGGGCGACAGACTGCTCGGAGCCATCGACGGAGAGCCGTCGCGGATCGGCGCCGACTTGAGCTCGGGCACGGAGCCCGGCGTCGACGACTCGGCCGAGAGCAGCTCCTGCACTTCCTGGCGGAGCTCCTGACGATCGACGGCGAAGTGCGTCAGCATCAGCCGCGAGATGTCCTCGCTGCGGATAGCCGGGCCCGTCCTCGCCAGGTAGTTTTCGAGCTCTTCACGCATCTCGGTGGCGGTCGGGTAGCGGAGCTCGCGATCCTTCTCGAGCGCGCGGTGCACGATCCGCTCGAGCTCGGGATCGACCTCGGGCCGGACGCTCGACAGCTTCGGGATCGGATCGTGGATCAGCGCCTTGAGCTTTTGCACGGCGGTGCCGCCGAACATGCGCCGCCCCGCGACCAGCTCCCACAGCACGATCCCGACCGTGAACAGATCGGTGCGGCGATCGATCGGCTCACCCGAGGTTTGCTCGGGTGCCATGTAAGAGAATTTGCCCTTGAGCACGCCGACCTTGGTGCGGCTGCGCGACGGAATTTCGGCGCGCGCCACCCCGAAGTCGAGGATCTTCACCGCGCCTTCGTAGGTGACGAAGATGTTCTGCGGGCTCAGATCGCGATGCACCACGTTGAGCGGTGTGCCGTCGAAGTCGCGGAGCTCGTGCGCGTAGTGCAGGCCCGAGAGCGCGTCGCAGACGATGCGCGCGGCGCGCCGGGCATCGATCGCCTTGGCCGCCTTGCGCAAGCGCGCGAGGCTCTGGCCTTCCAGGTACTCCATCACGATCAGCGGCTTGCCCTCGTCCTCGCTGATCTCGTAAGTCTGGACGACGTTCGGGTGGTTCAGCCGCGCCGACAGCCGCGCCTCGTCGATGAACATCGAGCGGCACAGCTCTTCGTGCCCGGCCACGACGCGCAGGCACTTCACGACCAGGAGCTTTCGAAACTCGAGCGGGCCGCGTGCCAGAGCGAGGTACACGTCGGCCATGCCGCCCCGATCGAGGCGCGCGATCCGAAGGTATTTGCGGGAGGGCGGCTCGGAGCTCCGCTCGAGCCTCTGCGCGGTGGATTCGGCGAGCATCGGGTCCTCGTGTCGGCTTGGGTTCGGCTCAGTTGACGCCTGGGACAATCCGCGTCTCCGGTGTCCAGACGAAGGGCATCGTGAAGCTGCCGTCCTCGGTCAACATGCTCCCCCAGACGGTGTGCGACGCCTGGTGGTTGGTCGCGGAGAAGCTGAGCAGCGTGCCGAGCCCGAGGTCGCGGTTTTGCATCTGCGTCTCGAGCGAGCGCAGCAGATCGGCGGGCTCGAGCGCCGGCCCGGCTTGCGCGAGCGCGTCGAGGAACAGCCGCGCGGCGACGTAGCCTTCGAGCGACGTGAAGCTCGAGCCCGCGTTGTCGTACTGCTTGATGGCGTTGCGGTATTCGACCACGCCCGGGCTCTCCGCCTTGTAATAGGGCACGACCTGCGTGACGATCACGCCCGCGGCGTAGCTCAGCTGCTTTTGCCCGGTGGGGTCGGTGGCGTCCGCGCGCTTGGCCGGCGGCCGCATCAAGGCCTGCGCCAGCGAATCACTGCCGACGAACGACACGTGCAGGAACACCACGTCGAAGCGAGCCGCGCGCTCGGCGTTTTCGTGCAAAAAGTCCTTCACCGCGCGGATGAAGCGGTTGCCCGGGTCGTAGGTGTCGACCATCAGAATCCCCACCGGGACTTTCCCCGGCGCTTCCGTTTTCGACAGGTTGTCGAGGAACAGCTTCGCTTCTTCGACCGCGGGGTCGACGCTGGCCAGGTTCTCGCGCTCGTAGCGCACCCTCCGGATCGACGGGTTCGGCTGCGCGGAGTCGGGCTGCGGCACCGAGCCAATCAGCTGGTTGTAGGCGCGCACGAAACCTTCGTAACCGGAGTCGCCGTAAGAGTCGTTCTGCGTGAAGGCCAAAAGCCGCCGGTAGGAATCCGGGGTGTCGAGCACGCGCGGCGCGCGATAATTGGCGAGGTAATCGACCATCGCCTCCGTCTCCTCGAAGTAGCCCGCGCGGTAGTTGTACACATAGGGAGAGTTGGTGCCGTCGCGCAGGTAGCGCTGCGCGCCCGTGAACGGCGCGAAGAACACGACCTGGTTCTTGTCGGCGATCGGCGCGGTGCGCAGCATCGTCGGTGTGCCGATGTTGCCGAGCAGCGCGAACACGCCGTTGTCGCCGCGCACGTCGGCCTGATCGGGATCCGCAGTCCTCTCCCGGATGTCGAGCAGCGTCTCGACGTTGGCCGCGGCGATCTCGGGATCGTAGTCGTCGTTCCGGCAGTCGAGCTCGACGCGCCGCCCGAACAAGCCGCCCGCGCGGTTCACCTCGGCGAAGCGCGCCTCGATGCCGCGCCGCATTTCGCCGCCGAGATCCTGGCTCGGCCCCTGGAGCGGCCCGCTCATGCCGATCCGGATCGGAGCCTGCTCTGCCGGAACGCAGGCGCGCTGACCCGAGACGCGACCGCACACGAAGCCCGCGTCGCAGTCCGCCTGGGTCTCACAGGAAAAGCGCGTGCCCTCGAGCGACGGCTCGCCGCAAGCCAGCGCCGAGCCCGCGAACAGCAACGCAAAGACGGAGCGCGCGAGCATGGCTCAGAACCTCCCGCGGAGCGCGATGCTGCCGCCGCGCGGCGAGAGCCCGAAGCCGACGTTGGAGGTTTGCCCCGGGTCGAGCAGAAACAGCACGGCGGAGCTCGCGAGCAGCGCGCCACCGCCGCCCATCAACAAGCCGCCCACGAGCTTCTTGGTGTTCCCTGAGTCGACGCGCTGTTCGGCCTGGCGCTGCGTCATCGGGGCGACGCGCGTCGGATCGCCGTAGCCGGCTTGATCCTCGACGTCCCGGTGGTCGCTCACCCCGAGCGAGTAGACGACCACACCGGAGGCCGCGGCCGCGACGCCTGCCCCGAGCAGCAGCCACGAGGCGAGGTGCGACGAGCCCCCGCGCTCCGGGACGACGCTTTCGCCGTCGTCACCGAACGTCGGTCGCTCGGCGCTTTTCCCGGAGCGCTTGGCGCCTCGCTCGCGGCTCTCGACCAGCGCGTCGCGCGAGGCCTGGGCCTTGTTCAGGCCGTCGGGGTCGGCGTTCGGGCTCGCCAAGAACGCCTCGTATTGCTCGATCGCCGCGGCCCTGTCGCCGAGCTTCTCGTGGCAGCGCGCGATGTTGAAGAGCAGGTTCGGATCGGGGTCGCGCGCGTAGGCCTGATTGAAGAGCGTGAGCGCGCTCGCGAAATCGCCGTCCTCGTAGCGCGAGCGGGCTTGCTCGCTGAGCTCGAGCGCGGACGGCGCGGCCTCCGCCGCCGGCGGCGGGAGCTCTTCGCCGAGCGCCGGCAGAGTGACGAGCAGCGTCGCCGCGAAGCTCACGGTCAACGCGAGTTTGAAAGCTTGTTTGAACATGAGATCCGGACCCGTCCAGTCGAGAGCTCACCGAGCTCTCCGAGCCCGATTCCTCCTCCCTGGGTTCGACTAGGGCTACGTCGCTACCCTAGAGGGGGGCCCCGACGTCATCTTGTACGATCGTGCAAAAGCGACGTCGTGGCGCTGATCTCGTAACGACGAGACCGCCAGCGGCTATTGCCGATCTCCCCACACAATCAGCGCCGCAGCCGTCTCCTCATCGACCTCGATCGGCGCTTTCGGCTCTGCCGGCCCGCCACCGCGCGACAGCTTCTGGTCGTGAAACACGGCTTGCCACAGGGCGCGACCGGCGATGATCTCGCGGTTGAACGCGTCCTCGGCGCAGCCCGGGTCCACGTCCAGCGCGCACAGCTTCGGCACCTGGCCGGTTTCGCCGCGCAAGAGCCGCGAGCCGATCCGCGCCACGTAACGGCCGGGCAAGGTCGCGATCTGCGCGCGCGCCACCAGCGGTTCGCGGCCCTCGGCGCGCGCAGCGAGGTCGAGGCCCTCGAGGCGCTTCGGCGCACCGAGCCCGAGTGATTGCAGGATCGTCATCGTCACGTCTTCGGTGGACGACGGCTCCTGCACCTCGCGCCCGGCCAGCTTGCCCCCGGGCAGCTTCATCAACAACGGGATCAACAAGCGATCTTCGGTGAGCGGGGCGCGCGGATCGAACGGCAGGTCCGGCTGGGTGCCGGGGCCCACGTCGCTCGTGACGACGAACAGCGTGTCGTCCCACACCTGCTTGCGCCGCAACAGCGAAACGATCCTGCCGAGCGCTCCGTCCTGCTTCTGGAGCGCGGCCTCCGTGAGCTGGGACAGGCGCATCCAATCATCGTCGAGCAGGCGCTTGCCGGCCTTGCGCTGTCGCGCGCGCAGCTGTCCGAGGAAGATGCCGCCGCGGCGAGGATCGAGCCCACCGCTGTAATCGCCGGGCTTGAGCGACTGCGTCTCCTCGCGGCTCAGATCCCAGGGCGGGTGTGCGCCGCGCGCGTGCAGCATCAGCAAGAGCGGCGCCTCGTGCGGATCGTCGAGCTCCTGCTCGAGCCAGCGCTCGGCACGCGCGAACGGCTCGGTTGCCGGCAGATCCTTGACCGGCGAGACCGTGTCGAACACGTCGAAGCCCTGGTTGAAGCCGAACGGCGCGAACGAGGTCGGCACGCCGCTGAAGAACGCGCTGCGCCCGTTGGCCTCCTTCACGATCTCGCCGAGCGTGCGCTGCTCGCTCTCGAGCCGGGAGGTCGGCTCCTCGAGCCCGTGCACGCTCGGGCCGACGCCCGTGAGCAGCGTGGCGAGCGAGCCGCCCGACACGGTCGTCGGCGCGCGGTGCGACGCGAACGCCAGGCT
>JALYWZ010000449.1:0-1185 GCA_030852505.1 Myxococcota bacterium
CAGTAGCCCACGTCGAGCGGGGCGCTCCCTTCGAGAAGGAGCAGATCCACCACTTCGTGGCGGCGTCGGCCTGGGATACGGCACCCATCGAGACCGTGCATGCGGATCGGTGCAACGAGCTCGTGGGCGGCCCCGACGTCCATCTCATCATCGACGACACAGCGCTCCCCAAGAAGGGCGAGCACTCGGTCGGCGTGGCGCATCAGTATTGCGGTGCCCTGGGAAAGCAGGCCAACTGCCAGTGCCTCGTGTCGCTCACCCTCGCGCACGACGAGGTTCCGGTCCCCATCGCGCTGCGGCTCTACCTGCCGGAGGCCTGGACAACCGACAAGAAGCGTCGTGCCAAGGCACGCGTTCCCGACGACATCGCGTTCCGACCAACGTGGCGCATCGCCTTGGATGAAGTTGACCCGCTGATCGACCTTAGGGCCCGCGAATGGGTGATCGGTGGCTAGCGTGGCTATCCGTCGTCGCTTGCTCGCGTTCGCCGCCTGCCCTCGACCACGGTGTGTGCGCTGCGCCCGAAGGTCCAGCGGATCCTGGAGGCGGGAGGCGTCGCAGAGATCTGTCCTCGATGAATACCCTCGAGGTGGCACCAGGTGCAGAGGCTGGTCAGGTTCTCGTCCGAGTCGTCGCCGCCGTGCGAGCGGAAGCGGAGGTGATGCGGCGTCACGTCGCGGCGCCCGCAACACGGACTCTGACAGCGATGGCGGTCGCGTTGGTAGATGTGGGCGTATTCCACGCCGAAACCGCGCGGGCGCCACGTATTCAGGAAGAGCTCGCAAGCGAAGCGCAGAAAGGTCGCGTCGCGTAACGCCGAGCCGCGGTGGCGCAGATAAATGGCCTCCCAATGCCGGAAATCCCGCGCCGTGTCGGCGCTCACCCGAAGGTGCAGGGTCACGGTCGCCGACGGCGCACCCGCCGTTGGCGTCAACGCGGGCGGCGCAGAAATCTGGCCCGTGACGACCGCGCCCTCCAGGTCCTCCACGCGCCGCACTTCGGCGTCGCTCGGCGGGAGCACCGCCGTGTTCTCGGACCACCTCGCCAGCAACTCGGCCTCGTCGATCTCCTCGCGCAGATGTCGCAGCGTACGCTCGCTGGCGCGCGTCACCCAGGCTTCGACCGTGGCGCCAGTCGCAACCTCTGCGACGAGGCGCGCTGCTTCGTACCCGAGCTCGCCGCGGT
>JALYWZ010000449.1:1195-4966 GCA_030852505.1 Myxococcota bacterium
CGCTCGCGCGCGTACTGTGCCGCGGTCGCGTAACCGAGCCGCCGCCAGCCGTCCGCAGCAAAGAAGGCGTCGAGCGCGCGTCCAAAAGCGACCTCGCGCCCCAGCAGTTCGCGCGAGAGCTCGCGCAGCTGCCGATCGACGGCCTCCGGCTGCTCGGGCCAGAACAGCGGCTCGACATGCGGACGTGGCTCGGGGCTGCGACGGAAATGCGATTCGCAGCGCTCTTCCGCTTCGCCCCGCATGCGCGCGAGCTCTCGCTCCCACGCGCGTTGCGGGCTCAGGGCCTCGTCGTCGGGGAGCTCGATGGCGGTGCTCGGCAGTTCGCTGCACAAGGTACTGGTTGACTCGGCGACCAAGCCGAGCACCAAGTCGGCGTTCGTGCGCTCCCCCAGGTGCCGGCCGAGCAGCTTTGCTTGCTCGAAGCACCAGGCGTCCTCGCGCGGCACGGTGAGCGTCAAGGTGCGCGGCTCGGCCTCGGCTTCGAGCGTCTCACCTTCTTGGGCCGCCCCCCGCTTCTCGAGCACGAGCGCTTTCATCTCGCGCACGGTCCGGCGCGACGCCTCAGCGAGCCAGAATTCTGCGTCGTCCGGAGACGCGATGGTCGCCAGCACCGCCGCCATGCTCCAGCTGAGGGAGCCAGAAATCAGCGCTTCAGCGAGAACCGGAAGCCTCTCGAGCCGCCGCGCCAGGCCGCGCGCCTTCTGTGCCCAGCTCGCCGAGCGCTCGCAGCGTTCGAGCGCGTACGCCTCGATCGACGGGAAGCCGAGCGCGTGATGCCCGCTGCTCTGCTCGAGCAAGTCGAGACCGCGCCCCATCTCGAGGCGCAGTCGCCCCGCCTCGCCAGCGCGACGCGCGAGCTCTGTGTCGAGCGTCTGCAGCCGTTCCACGGAACAGCCCGGTGCATGCGGACGCTCGGGTCGTCGCCGGACGCGACCCGCGAGCGAGCCCTGAGGACGCGCAGGCGCGAGCAGCTGCGTGAGCATGGTATCTCCTATACACCCATGATTTCGGGCTCTCGGAGCGGCGCTTGTCGGGGCGACCAGCGCTGCGAACGCTTCGCGAGTCGATTTCGCGCCGAAACGCCGACGGCGGCGTGACGGCGGCGCCGCAATTGGCAATTGCGCATGAACCAGCGCTCAGAAGCAGCGGCCGCCGAAAAAGCTGTCAACGAAAAAGGCACTGCATTGGCACTCGCACGCGGTGTCGGCGGATGTTGAGCTGCTGGCGGCGCGGAAGAAGCGCCCACGTTGGGTGCCGCGAAGAAACCAAGTACTACCTCTCCAACCTCCCCGCGTCGGCGGCATCAAGAAAGGTCGTCCCCTCGATCAAGGCGCGTTGGTCCTGCGAGCAGATGCACCAACAAATGAAAGAGGAGCTCGGGCTCGATCACTTCGAAGGCCGCTCCTGGCATGGTCTGTATCGCCACGCGGTCCTCAGCATGATCGCCTTCACCTTCCTCCAACACATACGGTTGCGATCAAGACACGCGTAGGCGCACCCAACCCGACGCGCCGCCCACGTTGCCCGCGGTCCGTCGAATGCTCGTGCGATGGTTGGTTGCGCCGACCCCGTGTCCCAAGTGCGCACACTCGGTGCGACCGCTCGTCCCCATCTAGAAAGTGGCGGAGTAGGGCTAGACTAGTAGCCCACGTCGAGCTCGTCGGCGGTGCGGCCGAACGCGGTGGCGGCTTGCTTGGGCTTCGGCGCTGGTGCGGGCTGGAGGACTCGCGCCGCAACGACCGCGGGCTTCGCGGACTTCACGGCCCTCGCCACGATCGGCTCGACTTCGCTCGCCTCGGCGGGCGCCGTTTCGGCTACCACGGCGAGCACCGGCTCGGCGGCTACCTCGGGCTCCGGCGCGCTGACGTCCGCCTGGTGCGTGGTCGTGTTGGCGACGGCCGAGCTGCGGCTGTACTGACCGAGCACGAACGCGCTCGTCAGCGCGGCACCGACGAGCGCGGCGCCCACCCACCAACCGAGCTTCTGGCGCGGTGACTGGGCTGTCTCCAGCGCGGCCGCGCTCGGCTCGTTGCGCAGGATCGCGGGCACGGTTCGGTGCGGATCCTTGCCGTGCAAGTGGACGCGGCGCAGCTCCGGGACACGCGCCCGTAGCTCGCCGTCACGCGGCAACAAGAAGCTGCAACGCTCGGCGTAGATCCGCGCGCGCTCGGAGGCGAACGGCGACAGCGCCCGCGCAAGCTCCGCGACGTCCGCGTAGCGCAGCTTCGGATCCTTGGACAGGCAACGCGACACGATCGCTTCGAGCTCGCGCGGCGCGGCGGGCAGCGCCTGGCCGAGCGGAGTCGGCTCTTGCTCGAGGATCGCGGCGCCGAGCTGGAGCAGCGTCGGCGCGTCGAACGGCGTCTTCCCGGTCACGAGCTCGAACAACGCGCAACCCAGCGCCCAGATGTCGGTGCGATGATCCACGTCGCTGCACTCGCGGATCTGCTCGGGCGACATGTACGCCGGCGAGCCAACCGGCAGCGTCGTGCGAACGTACTCGCGCTTTTCGGCGTGCCCGGCGCTCTCGAGCGAGAGCTTGGAGACGCCGAAATCGAGCACCTTGATCGTCCCCGGACCGGCGCTGCTCTTCGAGAGGTACAGATTCTCCGGCTTGATGTCGCGGTGGACGATGCCCTTGGCGTGCGCCGACGCGAGCGCTTCACAAGCTTGCAACAGGTAATCCACCGCGAGCTCGATCGACAGCGGGCCGCGCTGGATCAACACCTCGGCGAGGTCCCTGCCCTCGAGGAACTCCATCACGATGAACGGGATCCCGCTCGGCAGCTGCCCCACGTCGAACACGCGCGCCACGTGCTCACTGCGGATCCGCGCGGCCGCGCGCGCCTCCGTAGAAAAACGCTGCACGAGCTCGGGGTACTGCAAGGCTTCGCGGCGCAGGAACTTGAGCGCGACTCGCTCCCCGAGATCGAGGTGCAGCGCGGAGTACACCTGACCCATTCCACCCGAGCCGATGCGAGCGATGATCTGGTACTTTTCCCCAATCACCTGTCCCGGGCGCACGGGCTCTTCGACGTTGCGCTCGTGAGAGGCAGGCTCGTGCCCCTCGCGAGCAGCGGCGTCGTCGCTCGACTCCAACGTTTCCGGGGACATAGGTGAAAACATCTGAGGTGACGCTATGATCACCACACTCGGGGGCTCTGAGTAGATCTTTTTACGCCACCTACATCAGCCTGGCTGGTGCGGGGGCGGGCCCTCAGCGGGTTCGGAACAATCGCGAAACAGTGAGCCGGGAATAGACGGATCGAGCGTCTATTCGGTGATGACGACGCGGGTTCCGGGGCCCAGAGCCCCGTGCCACGACTGGGGCACGGCCGGCTCGGTCCAGTGGAACAGGAACCGAGCATCCGCGGGCGAGAGGTTCACGCAGCCGTGGCTGCGCGGCGTGCCGAACGCGTCGTGCCAGTACGCAGCGTGCAGCGCGTAGCCTTCGCTGAAGTAGGCAACCCACGGGACGTCGCGGTGATCGTACTCGTCGTCGGGCTCGTCGCTGTCCATGCGCGCCGTCACGTGCTTGGCGTGGATGCGAAACTGTCCCTGCACGGTACTCAGCGTCGTCTTGGGGTCACCCGCGCCGTCCTTGCCGGTCGACACGAGCGTTGCGTACACCGGGCGCTCGCCTTCGTAGGCGGCCAGGGTCTGCCGCGAGAGCGAGACGTGGATCCAGGTCGTGTCGTCGCGCGCGAAGCTCGGCAGCGTGGCCGGCGGCTCGACCAGGAGCAAGCCGTCGTCGCGCACCCAGTAGCCGTT
>JALYWZ010000067.1 GCA_030852505.1 Myxococcota bacterium
CCCCGGCGTCGAAGCCGAGCGACGGATCCGAGCGCCGCTCTTCGCGGACCGGGCTCACGGCCTCTGCGAAGGGGATCGTGCGGGTGCTCGAGGCCGAGCGCGACGCGCTGGAACGCGCGGGGGGAGCTGCGGGCATCGGCGCCGTCAGCGCGGCGGCGAACGGCGTCTTCACCTCGACGGGCGGCGCGGCACTCACCTCGACGTACGAATGCCCCAACGCACCCCGTCGGCCGTTCGTCACGTAGCGCGTCGAATCGATGACGGCTTCCGGCCCGAATGCGGCGCGCACGGCGGCGAGGGCTTCGTTGACGTTGGAACCGCGGAAGGTTTGGTATTGCACGGGGTAGAGCTCCAAGCCGTTTTCAGGCGGCGTTCAGGGACACGGTTTCGAAGGGTCGAATGGTGGCGTCCGCTTCGAGCTCGCGGAACGACAACACCGAGAGGGACGGACAACGACGCTCCGCGAAGGCGCGGAGGTAGCGGCGGATATCGGGGCTCGTGATCACGCACGCGGCGCGACCAGTCATTTGCAGGCGCTTCATGGCGGCCTCGAGCGACAGGCCGAGGCGGCGGGCCATCTCGGGGTCGAGCGCGCCGCCGGTGCCGGCCGCGATCTCGCGCAGCGAGCGGCGGAACATCTCTTCCACGGCCGGGTCCAGCACCAGCGTCTGAATCGAGCCGTCGTGGCCCTTGAAGGCGTTGGAAATCTGACGCGACAGGCGCTGGCGGACGAGCTCCGTCAATTGCTCGGCGTCGCGCGTGCTCGGCGCGAGCTCGATCAGGCTCTCCGTGATCGTGCGGATATCTCGGATCGAGATGCCTTCACGGAGCAGGTTGCGGAGGACCTTCAACACTTCCGCGAATGAGAGCAAGTTCGGTACCAGCTCTTCGACGAGCTTCGGGGTGCTGCGAGAGAAGACGCCGAAGATGTGCTCCAGCTCCGCACGACCGAGGATGTTGTGGGCGTTGTTGCGGACGACCTCCGCGAGGTGCGTCGCGATCACCGTGGCGTGATCCACGACCGTGTAGCCGAGGGCTTCGGCCAGATCGCGGTCGCGCACCGAGATCCAGCGAGCAGGGGTGCCGAACGCCGGATCCTTCGTGGCTTCGCCGTCGATCGACGGCGCGCTGCCGGAAGCGTCGAGCGCGAGCAGGCGGCCGACGCGCATCGAGCCGCGGGCGATTTCGGCTCCGAGCAGCAGCACGCGGTACTGGTTGGGCTCGAGCTCCAGGTGGTCGCGGATGTGCACCGGCGGGATCACGACGCCCATATCCAGGGCGATTTGCTTGCGCAGCGCCGCGATGCGCTCGACCAGCGTGCCGCCCATCGACGGATCCACCGCGTGGACGAGCTCGTAGCCGACCTCGAGCGAGAGCACGTCGAGGGGCAGGGAAGAGTCGATGTCTTCGGGGGAATCCGGCCGCGGACCCGCACCGGCGGCGCCCGGCGCACCCGGGCTGCCCGCTTCACCCGTCGCCGTCTCGGGCGGGGCATCTTTCATGGCGCGGACCGCGAGGCCCAGGCCGCCTGCCAGCGCCAGGAACGGCAGCATCGGCATGCCGGGCAACAGCGCGAACAGCGTCATCACGCCGGCGGTCACCGTGACGGCTTTCCGACTCCCCAACATCTGCACGCGCAGGGCGCGGCCGAGCTGGTCGCCGGTCGCCGAGCGGGTCACGACCACACCGGCGGCGGTCGAAATCAACAGCGCCGGCATTTGCGACACCAGCGCGTCACCCACGCTCAACACCGAGAAGGTCTCGATCGCGGCCTTTATCGGCATGCCGGATGCCAGGCCGAGGAGCAGGCCACCGAGCAAGTTGATGGCCGTGATCAGCACGCTGGCGATGGCGTCGCCCTTCACGAACTTGCTCGCGCCGTCCATCGAGCCGAAAAAGTCGGCTTCGCGCTCGACGGCCTTGCGGCGGTCGCGGGCGACCTCGGAGCTAATCATGCCGCCGTTCAGATCGGCGTCGATCGCCATCTGCTTGCCGGGCATACCGTCGAGGGCGAAGCGCGCCGCGACTTCGGCGACGCGGCCGGCGCCCTTGGTGATCACGACGAAGTTGATCACCACCAAGATCAAAAACACCACCAGACCGACGACGACGTTGCCCTCGATCACCAGCTTGCCGAAGGTCTCGACGACCCTTCCGGCGGAGGAGTGACCCTCGTGGCCGTGCAGCAAAATAAGCCGGGTAGTCGCGATGTTCAGCGCCAACCGGAGCAGGGTGGCGACCAGGATCACCGCGGGGAACGAGCTGAACTGGAGCGGCTGCTCCATGAACAGGCCGATCAGGAACACGCCGATCGACACCGCCAGGCTGAGCGCCAGCATCGCGTCCACGAGGAACGCGGGCAGCGGCAGCACCATCATCAACACGATGCCGACCATCGCCAGGGGTACGACGATGTCGCCGGCGTGTGCCGCCGACTTGGTGGTGTCCGTGGTGCTCACGGACCCCGGCTAAGCTAGTTCCGTGCCATCGGACGCGGCGCGACGGGTCGAGCTCGGGGCGCGCCGCGGTTTCTCAAGCGGTAGACGAAGGCCAGCACTTCGGCGACAGCTGCATACATCTCGACCGGGATGGGCTTGCCCTTCTTCGCGCTCTTGTCGAGGGCGCGCGCGAGCGGCTTGTTCTCGATCACGGGGATGTGGTGGTCCTTGGCGATCTTCTGGATGAACAGCGCGATCTCGTCGTAGCCCTTGGCCACGACCACGGGAGCGCCCTCCTTGGCCCGATAGCGGAGCGCGATCGAGATGTGGGTCGGGTTGGCGAGCACCACGTCGGCGGTCGGCACCTCCTTCATCAGGCCGCGGCGCAGGTTCTCGCGGGCGCGGGCGCGCTGCTTGGCCTTGGTGCGCGGATCGCCTTCGCTCTGGATGTGCTCGTCCTTGATCTCCTGCTTCGTCATACGCAGGTTCTTGTGGTGGGTGTAGTAGCTGTGGATGTAGTCCACCGCGGCGAGCATGAAGAGTGCGAAGGTGGCCCACAGCGCGAAACGTGCCGCTACCGTCAAAACTTCGACGACGCCCGCCGAAAGCTCGGCGCGCATCAGCCGCGACATGTGCGGAAACGCGTCGCTCAGCAGGTAGTAGCTGATGTAGCCAATCACCCCTACGCGGGCGATGCTGATCGCCGCCGTGGCCGCCTGTGCCTTGGGGTTCAGCATGTGCATGATCTTGCTGCTCGGGTCGATGCGGTCCCATTTGGGCATCGCCAGCTCGAGCATCGGCTTCCAGCCCGCTTCGGCGATGCCGATCGCGATGCTCACGCACACGGCGAGCGCCGCCGGTGGCAAGACCAGCTTCAAAATCATCCCGCCGACGTCGGTGGCCACGTTCGACAGCTGGCCGTTGACCAGGTCGTACGGGTGAGCGAAGTGACGGCGCGCGAATTCGCCGAGGATCGAGCCATATTCGTCGCGCATCGTGATCAGCGCCAGCAGCACCGCCATCGACGCGCCCACCGATTGTGCGTCTTTCGAGCGGGGAAACTGGCCTTCGTCGCGGGCGTTATTGAGCTTTTCTGGTGTCGCCGCCTCTGTTTTGTCATCCGCGTCGGCGTCGCTCACTGCGTCGCTCCGATCGCGGAGAGCAGCGTCTCGAGCCGCCGCCCGACGTGGGAAAAGTCAGCGCCGATCTGGTAGGCCAGGTCGGGCAAGACCAGCACCAGAATCAACATGCCGACGGCGAGCGTGAACGCGAAGCCCACGCTGAATACCTGAATTTGCGGGGCCGCGCGCGCCACGAAGGCCAGCGCCAGGTTCGTGATGAACAGCACGGCCAGGATCGGCAGCGCGATCCTGACGCTGCAGGAGAGGAGCTCCGCGGACAGATACAGGATCGTGGTCCAGCCCTTGGACACGTCCCAGAGCCCGGCCACGGGCAGGATCCGGAAGCTCTCGATCAGGCCCCCGAGCACGATCCGGTGGAGCCCCAGGATCAGCGCCACCAGCGTCACGAAATAGCGCAGCATGGTGGTGATCACCGCGTGCGTGACGTGGCTCAAGGGGTCGAAAATCTGCGCCGCGCCGAGGCCCATCGCGGGCGTGACGATGTCGCCGACGACCTCGCCGATCGACAGCGCGAGCTTCACGATGAAGCCGAACGCGAGCCCCAGGCCGAACTCGGTGATGACGGCCAGGGCGGCGTCGAGCGGCCCGTGGAACTCCGGGGAAGTCTTGGTCATCCCGTGCACCACCACGCCGAGCAGCAACGTGAGGGCGATCCGAAACCGCGCCGGCGCCGCGCTCCAGGCGAGCGGCACGATCACGATCACCCCGGCAATCCGCGTCAGCTCCAGCATGAACCGGAAGACCTCCGGGATCAGCAGCCGCTCGAGCGGATTCAGGGCTTCGACGACGGGCATGGCGGGCGAACGAGGGGCTCGAGGATTTCGCTGACTAGCGGATCACGTTGGCGATCGAGCCCAGCGTGCGCGCGGTGTAGTCCACGAGCTGGTTCAGGGTCCAGGAGCCGAGCGCCACGGTGGTGGCCCCGACCGCAATCAGCTTGGTCACGAAGCTGACGCTGGCCTCGTTGACCTGCGTCGCCGCCTGCAGGATGCCGATCAGCAAGCCCACCACCAGGGCCACGAACACCATCGGCCCTGCGACTTTGGCGGCGGCGATCATGGCCGCGCGCAACAGATCCACTGCACCGTCGGTCGTCACAAGAAACTCCTCAAAATCGAGCCAGTTACGAGGTTCCAGCCGTCCACGAGCACGAACAGCAAGAGCTTGATTGGCAAGCTGAGCGTGGCGGGCGGGACCATGATCATGCCCATGCTCATCAAGAGCGAGGCGACCGCCAGATCCACCACCAGGAACGGCAGCAGGATCACGACTCCCATCTGAAACCCGGTCGTGAGCTCCGAGATCGCGAAGGCCGGCAGGGCCATGGTGATCGAGACTTCATCCGGGGTTTGCGGGATCGGCGTGTTGGTGGCGGCGTGGAACATGCGCAAGTCCTCCTCGCGCGTCTGGCGCAACATGAAGCGCTTGACGGGGATGATGCCGCGCTCGATCGCCTGGATTTCCGTGACCTCGCCGCGCTGGTAGGGCTCGTAGGCGACGTCCTTGATCTGGCTGATCACGGGCGACATCGTGAACAGCGTCAGAAACAACGCGATCCCGATCATCACCTGATTCGGCGGCGTCTGCGCCGTGCCCATGCCGATGCGCAGGAAGCTCAGCACCACGACCGTTCGCAGGAAGGACGTCGCCGTCAGAATCAGCGCCGGCAGCAGGCCCAGCAGCGTGAGGAGGAGCAGGACCTTGAGCGAGGGCGCGAGCGACTGATTCTCGATCAGGTTCGCGGCCTGCGTCATTTGCGAGACAGGCATTATTGGTTCTTGCCCTTCAGGCGGCGGATCAGGCCGGCGGCCTGGGCTTCGACGTCGATCATCGCCTCATCGCTGCGCACTGCCGCGGGGCGAGCCGCATCTTGGTTCGCCGGGCGCGCTCGGCGGCGGCCGCGGCCGACATCCACCACGTCGCGGGTCAGCTGGGCGGAAGTAGCCAGCGCGTCGTCGGTCGTGGCCGGGGCGGTGGTGCCCAGGGCGCTCCGCAGCCGCGAGGCGAAGCTTCCGTCCGAGGGGCGCACCTTGGTGCGGGGCGCCGCTTCGCGCGCCAGCACGGGGCGGGCAGGGGCCACCACGGGCATTTCCGGCTCGGCTTCCGAGCGCTCTTGTGGATCCAGAGCGGGCTCTAGCTCGCCGTCGCTGTCTTCTTCCTCGGGGCTCTCGCCGCTCGGGGAAAGCCAACCCAGCTTGGAAACGCTCTGTTCGGTGACACCGAGCAAGATCACGCGGCGGCCGACGACCGCCGTCACCAGGGCCGCTTTTGGACCGAGCCGGGCGCTCTCGATCACGCGCAGGCCGCCCGAGCCCTTGAGCGGGTTCTGCGCGGCCTTCTTGCGCTTAGCATACAGCGCATAACCGCCCAGACCGACCACGAGCAGCAGCGCCGCGTACTTGCCGAACGAGAACCCGGAGGCGCTCGGGGCAGCCGGCGCGGGCGCGGCCTTGGAGGGCGTCGCGGGGCGCAGCCAGGTCGGGCTCGGCGCGGGTGAGTTCGCGCTCGGAGCCGGGCCCGTCGCCGCCGAGGCGTCCCATGTCAAGACACTGACGAGGAGCGTCAGCAGAGCTACCGTCGCACGCTTCACTTCACGCCTCCCGATCGCCGACCAAAACCTCGGTCAGACGTACGCCGTAGCGTTCGCCGACGACCACGGCTTCACCGCGAGCTACCAGGCGATTGTTGACGTACACGTCGAGCGGCTCGCCGTTGTCCTTGGTGAGCTCGACGACCGAGCCCGGCCCCAGCCGCAAAACGTCGGCGATTTTGAGGTTCTTTCGGCCGATCTCGACGGTGAGCTCGACGGGCACGTCCATCACGAAGCCGAGCGCTTCGAGGCTCTTGGACGTCGAATCGTTGCGGCCGGGCTGCCCTCCGCCCGAGAGCCCGATGGCTTCTGCCAGGCTCGGGCGCTGGGGCGGCGACGACGGCCGCGGATTCTGACTATGTGGATGGCGGTTCGGATCGGTCATGATCCGAACGCCTATTCATTCTTCGTGCCGAGTTCGGATCTCGATCGCGAGCTGACCTCGCGAGACGACCGGAACCCCGTGGAACTTGGCGACGCCACCGACCCGCACCACGACCATGTCGTCGGTGGCTGTCGGCAGCCGCAGCACCTGTCCTACCTTGAGCGACAGCACGCGGCGCAGGCCCATCGTCACGCGCCCGAGCTCGGCGGAGATATCGACCGGGATCTCTTCGACGGCCTGCTCCATGATCGGGTTACCGACCTCGATGCCCGTGTCGTCGTCGCGCTTTTTAGCGGCAGATTCCAGCGCCTCGGCGCCGATCGCGATGCCGATGATGGCCCCGGAAGAGTCGCCGTCGATCGTGCAATCGACGCGCAGGCCGTCGCGGCTCGCGTTCTCGAGCCCTTCACCGCGCCGGCGCGAGCAAGCGTGGCCGAGCTTCAGCTCGAGGCCGGCCTCGGCCTTGAGCACGTCCATCAAATCCTGAGCGATCACCTTGGCGATGCGCCCGACCACGGCGCGCTGCGCGGCCGTCAAATCGGCGCCGAGAGCGATCACGGTGGTGCCCTCTTTTGCGCCCAGCGTGCCCTCGAGCAAGATCCCGAGCGCTGGCGCGTTCAGCCAGATCGCGCCCCAGGCGGCGCCCTCGGCGGACTCGCACAAAACTTCGTACGCCGGCCCGATGCCAGCGCTCTGCGAGGCGGCTTCGCCGGACAGCGACACCGAGCTCGCGATCAAGCGATCGCGGCGGCGCGCCAAGAAGGGTAGCGAGCGGCGCGACGCCCGCGCGAAGTGGTCGCCGATCCGGGTCATGGCTTCCATCGCCGACCGCAGGTGGCGCTCGCGCCCCGTCAGGTCCAGGGCCTTCACCGCTTCGGCTTCGTTCTTCACGGGCCAGGCCGAGGGTCGCACGCGCGGCTCCGGAAAGGCAGACGAAACGGCTCGGGTGCGGCTCATTGGGCGACGAAGTCCGTGATCACGACACGAGAAACGCGCTCTTCACCCATGGCGCCGATGACTTTTTCGCTGAGCTCCTTCTTCAGGGGCTCGAACATCTTGGAGCTCGTGATCTCGTCCCACTCGCGGGAGCGCAAGAAGGCGATCGCGGCTTCACGGCCGCGGGGCTGGAACTGCTTCAGCGCTTCCTCGGCCTCTTTGGCGTTCTCGAGCGCGCTCTCGACGGTGAGGCCGACCTTCAGGTGGTGGATTGCACCCTCGTTGTCGTGCAGGTCCACCACGATCGCCTGAAAGTTGTAGATGGCCGTGGGCTCGACGTCCTCGGCCTCTTCTTGGTGCTTCTTGCCCTTGCTCTTGCCGTGCGAGCCGTCTTCCTGCGCCTGGGCGGGCTTGGCGCCCAGCATTTTCGGGCCGAACATGGTGCCCGCGACGGCTGCGCCCGCGACCAGAATCGCGGTGAGGGCAATGACGATGACTTTCGAGCCGCCCTTCTTGGGGGCGGCGGCTTTTTCTTCGCTCATGGGGATGACTCCACTACGGCCGGTCAGCGTCAGCGCTTGATGCTGATCAGCTCCTGGAGCATCTCGTCGGCGGTGGTGATCGTCTTCGAGTTCGCCGAGAACGACCGCTGGTGTTGGATCAGGCCGATGAACTCCTCGGCGATGTCCACGTTGGAGCTCTCGAGAGCGCCCGACGAGACCGCACCGCGGCCGCCGGCTCCGGCGACGCCCAGCGCTGCGGCGCCGCTCTGACGAGTCTCGATCCACAGGTTCTGGCCGGCGCGCGCCAGACCGTCGTTGGAGCGGAACTTGGCGATCGCGAGCTGCCCAATCGGAATGCGCTCACCGTTCGTGTACAGACCCGACACGATGCCGCGGCCGTCCACGGCCACGCCCGCGAAGTCGCCGGACGAGTAACCGTCCTGATTTTGGCTGGACACGCTGGAGGGCGCCGCGAACTGCGTGATGCCGTCGAGGCCCGTGCCGCCGCTCGTGATATCCCTGCCGAAGTTCAGCTGGATCGCCTGACCGGCGGTGGCGTTCGCGAAGTTCGCCGCAATCGGCGTCGTCTCGTTGAAGGCGTCGAGCTCGCCGTTGGTGGTGAAGGCCAGGTCGCCCGCGCCAATCTCCACGTTCTGCCCGGCAGCCACGGGGTTCAGCTCGTCTCCGGAAGCGAGCACGTGATAATCCCAGGTGTTCGCGCCGGTCTTGACGAAGAAGACGTCGATCGGGTGGGCGTTGCCCAGCGAGTCGTAGACCGTCATCGAGGTCGAGAAGTTCGAGGTATTGGACGGATCCTGAGCGTCCCAGGGATCGGTCGGGGGGACCGCGGCCGCGTCGAGGTTCGCCGTCACGTCCATCCTCTCGGTGGCGTGAGGCTGGATCGCCGAGGTCGGGGCCTGCAGCGAAGACACCGCGGATTGGTAGCTTCCGTCGGGGTTGGCGAGATAGCCCTGGAGCTCGAGGCCGCTCGGGTTCACCAGGTAGCCTTCCGTGTTGATCGTGAACTGACCAGCTCGCGAATAGAAGTTCGAGGTAACGCCGTCTACCGTACCCTTGACCGTGAAGAAGCCTTCGCCGTTCAACGCGAGATCGGTGGCGACACCCGTATTCGCCAGACCGCCCTGCGTGAACAGCTGCTGCACGTCCGCCATCCGCACGCCGGCGCCCGGCTGGGAAGAGCCGCCGCCCGCGAGGATCGAGCGACCGAGCACATCTTGGAAGATGGCACGCTGCGCTTTGAAGCCGACGGTGTTGACGTTGGCGATGTTGTCGCCCGCGACGCCTAGGGCTTCGCCCTCGGCGCGGAGGCCGCTAGCGCCAGCAAACATTGCGCGCAGTACCATGAGTTCCTCGGGTGTGTACGGTGTGGACGGGTGTTACGGGTTGGGTGGCGAATCGACGCGGAGCAGGTCGGAGACCGGGACGTCAGTGCCGTTGCTGAGATGCAGAACGGGGTAGCCCTTGTCGAACGAGACGGCGGCAACGGTGCCGGTCGTCTCCTGGGATGCTGCAATAGGCGCGCCATCTTCGGTCTCGGCCTTGACCTCGACCACGTAGGTGCCGGCGGGCTGGACCTGGCCAGCGTCGCTCTTGCCATCCCACTGGATGCGCGTGTTGCCCTCGGAGCGACCGCCGAGGTCCATGGTTTTGACGGTGCGACCGGACTGATCGCGGATCGTCACGGTGGTGGAGGCGGACCCGCTCGGTAGCGTGAAGCTCACGGAGGCGCCGGCGCCCTTGCCGTCGAGGGTCAGCTTCGAGCCGCGCACGGTGGCTTGCTTGCCGACCAGGCTCACGACCTCGGCGTTCTGCAGGCCGCGGGATTGCGCGGATAGCAAGTCGAGGCGCTCGTTGATACCCATCGTCTGCTCGAGCGACGAGAACTGCGCGAGCTCGGCGACGAACTGGGTATTGTCCTGCGGTTTGAGCGGATCCTGATGCTTGAGCTGCGCGACCAAGAGCTTCAAAAACGCATCACGCCCCATCGCTTGACCGCCGGCCTGGGCGGTGAGCGATTGGCTGAAGCTGGCGGCGGTCGCGCCGGAGTTGTTGTCGATAGCGGAAGTCATCCGACGAGGTTCACCTTGCGACTGCGCGAGCGTTTACGGCGCTCGTCGTCGGCTGAGAGGTTGTCTGAAACCTGCGATTCATCGCGGGACACGTTGGGCTTACCTGAAGCAATCTGCGTGCCGCGTCCGTCTCTCTGCACGACGCGGATCGATTCGACTCCTACACCCGCTGCCAACAGCGCTCCTTGTAGTCGTAGTCGTTCGGGGTCGATCAGCGTCGCCGCGTTGGCGTCATCCACACCGATGATCACGCGCACTCCACCGGCTGATCGGTCGACCATCACGGTGATTTCGCCGAGCCCGGCGACCTGCGTGCTGAAGTGCACGCGCTCCGGATGGGCCGCGGATTCGGCCTCTGCGACGCCGTTGACGCCGGATTGCTCGAGCGCCCGCCGCGCGCCGTCCAGGGTCGCCTCGGACCCCGACGTCAAAGCGCCGACGCTTCGTCGCCAAGATGCTGTCGTTTCCGGCTCGATTGGCTTGGGTGGCGGTAGCTGCTGTGCGAGAGACGCGGCGAGTGTGGCTGCCCAGCGGTCGAGCTCGAGCCGCGAGGCCCGGTCCGGCCGCTGCTCTTCGAACGAGGCGAGCACGGGAGTCAGCGCTGAAGAGCCCTCGGTGTTCATTTGCCTTCCTTCGTCATGCGGGCGCGCAGAGCAGCGAATTCGTCCTCGGCGCGGCGGTCTTTGCGCTCGGTGAGCTGGAGCTCGGTCTGGATCAGGTTTTCCTTCCAGGTCTCGATCTTCTTCACCTCGGTGCGGGCGACGAGCATCTCCTCGTGTGCCTTCTGGACGACCACCTGGGCGCGGGCGGCCTTTTCGCTTAGCACGCGCTCCTGATTGCCCAGGCGCATGCGCCAGGACTCCGAGTCGATCCACTCGTGGGCGGTCACCGGGCGTTGCGCCATTTCCTCGCGCTCTTTCAGGGCTTCTTGCGTGCGCCGCTGCTGTTCCTCGAGCGCGCGCTCGGCCAGCTCGGCCAGGTTGCGCGCCTTCGTCAACTGATTGGCGCTGTGATCCAGGTGCTTTTCGCGGATTTCGAGGATCTTCTGGACGCGCTTTTGTCTTTTGGTCATGTCGGGGTGCGGGCTAGGGCGGAGAGCTCACTCACTTGCGCGCGAACGCGCGCTCGAGCGCATACATGCGAGCGTGAGTCTCTTGCAGCGTGCTCTTGTCTACCGTGCGCTGCTTCAAGAAGGCTTCGATCTGCGGCACGGCCTGGATCGCGGTGTCGACGCGCGGGTCGCTGCCCGCGACGTAGGCGCCGACCTGGATCAAATCCTGTGCCTCGCGGTACGCGGCCATCAAATCGCGGATCGCGATCGCCGCCCGCCGCTCGGAGTCGCTGGCGATTTCGGTGGCCAGACGCGACAGGCTCGCGAGCGCGTCGATCGCCGGGAAATGCCCGCGTTCGCCGAGCGCACGCGACATGACGATGTGGCCGTCCAAGATGCCGCGCACCGTGTCGGAGATCGGGTCCTGCATGTCGTCACCCTCGACGAGCACCGCGTAGAGCGCGGTGATCACGCCGTCGCCGCCGCTGGTCCCGGCGCGCTCGAGCAGGCGCGGCAGGGCCGCGAACACGGACGGCGGATAGCCCTTGGTGGCGGGCGGCTCGCCGGCTGCGAGCGCCGCCTCGCGCAGCGCCATCGCGTAGCGCGTCACCGAGTCCATCATCAGC
>JALYWZ010000450.1 GCA_030852505.1 Myxococcota bacterium
GGGCCGGAACGGCCACTTCGACGGAGGTGCTCGTCGAAGAAGAACCGCCGATCTCCTCGCAACGCCCGCGGATCGCGTCGGGGCTGGAAGCGACGCTGTCGGAGTCGCCGGGCTCGGAGGCGCCGTTGATGACGCCGCCGCCGGAGTCGGGTCCGCAAGAGGCGCCGCCTCCGCAAGGCATGTTCGCTGCCAGCGTCCCCAACGTCGACGAGCTGCTCGACGAGAGCGCGGGTCCGATCTCCCGCGCCGCGCCCGGCGGCGGGCCGTCGCCCGAGCAGATCGGCGAGAGCGTCGAGCTCGGCGAGCCCGAGGGGCCGTCGATCGAGCTGGCTGAAGCCGTCAGCAGCTCCGCCTCGATCCCGCCCAACGAAGAGCTCGAGGCGCTGCTCGATGCACCGCCGAGCGCCGGCATCTACGATGAAGGGCTGATGCCGCCGCCGGAAGCGCGCGACGAGCTCGAGGCGCACGCGCGAAGGTTCTCTCCGACCGGCACGACGGGCGACTCGGTCGATGTGACTCCGTCGATGCCGGGCGAGGCGTCGATCCCGCCGGCGCTTCCGAACGAGGTGCAGGTCGCGCCGTACGTCCCGCCGAGCGCCGCCGAGGCCAGCGGGTTTGCGGCGCCCGAGGTGTTCAGCCCGGCCATGCCGAGCGGCGGCGCTCCCGAGTTCCGCGCGCCCGCGCCCTCGTTCCGCCCGCAGTCCTTCCTCGAGCTGCTCGACGCGTCGCTCGCGCTCCGCGGCTGAGCCTCGCCATGCGCCTCGCCACGCGGCGTAACGGAACGCGCGACGGGGAGCTCGTGGTCGTGGCGCGCTCGGGCAGGGCGTGTGCCTCGGCCCGCTCGGTCGCCCCCACGCTCCAGAGCGCCCTCGACGACTGGACCCGCACGGAGCCCGCACTGCGCGCGCTGGCCGCCGAGCTCGACTCCGGTCGCGCCTCTGAAGAGCCCATCGGCGTCGCGGATTTGCTGTCGCCGTTACCTCGGGCCTACGAGTGGGTCGACGGCTCGGCCTTCCTCAGCCACGTGCGGCTGGTGCGCCGAGCGCGCGGCGCGGAGCCGCCCGCGGGTCTCGACACGGATCCGCTCGTGTATCAGGGCGGCTCGGGTCATCTGCTCGGCCCGAGCGAGGACTTCCCGCTCGCGGACGCGTCGTGGGGCCTCGATTTCGAGGGAGAAGTCGCGGTGATCCTCGGCGACGTGCCCGAGGGAACCAAAGCCGAGGACGCGGCGCGCACGGTGCGGCTACTCGTGCTCGTCAACGACTGGAGCCTGCGCGGTCTGGTGCCCGCCGAGCTTTCGAAGGGCTTCGGCTTCTTCTGCTCGAAGCCGGCCACGTCGCTGTCGCCCTTCGCCGTGACTCCGGACGAGCTCGGCGCCGCTTACCGTGGCGGGCGCCTGCACTTGCCGCTGTCGGTGCGTCTCAACGGCGTGAACGTCGGTCACGCCGACGCCGCCGAAATGCACTTTTCGTTCTTCGAGTTGATCGAGCACATCGCCAAAACCCGCTCGTTCGTCGCGGGCACGTTGCTAGGCAGCGGCACCGTCTCGAACGACGATCCAGCGCGCGGCGTGTCTTGCCTCGTCGAACGGCGCGCGCGCGAGCAAATCGAGCTCGGCGCGCCTCGCACGCCCTTCCTCGAACCCGGTGACCGAGTCGAGATCGAAATGCTCGACGGGAACGGCTGGAACGTGTTCGGCACGCTCGACGCCCGCGTCGCTCGCCGTCCTTGAGCTCTGCCACTTGCGGGGCAAAACGCCTGGACCTATGAGTTCGGCCATGAAGCTGTATGGGTTTTGGCGGAGCTCCTCGGCCTGGCGCGTACGAACGGCGCTGGCGTTCAAGGGCCTCGAGGTGGAGCACGTCCCCGTGCACCTCGTAAAGGGCGGGGGTCAGCAGTTCTCGCCCGAATTCGTCGCCAAAAATCCGATGGCCGAGGTGCCCGTGCTGGAGCTCGACGACGGCCAGCTCCTCACTCAATCGGTGGCGATCCTCGAGTACCTCGAAGAGGCGCACCCGAGCCCCCCGCTCTTGCCGCGCGAGCCGCTGCTCCGCGCGCGCGTTCGCACGCTCGTGCAGATCGTCAACTCCGGCATCCAGCCGCTCCAGAACCGCGTCGTGATGAGCGAGCTCGAACGCGGCGGCATCGTCGCGGACGACTGGGCGCGCCACTTCATCAGGCGTGGGCTCACTGCCTTCGAGCAACGCGTGGCGCGTAGCGGCGGCGCGTTCTCCGTCGGCGATGCTCCGACCTTCGCCGATATTTACCTCGTGCCGCAGCTCTTCAACGCGCGGCGCTTCAGCATGCCGCTGGAAGAGTTCCCGACGCTCTTGCGCATCGAGCAACGCTGTTACGAGCTGCCCGCGTTCCAGAAGGCGCGCCCCGAAAACCAGGTAGACGCCGAGCCGCTCTGAGCTACGCCGAGCGCAGCGCTTCGTCGTTCTGGCGCGTGGCCTCGAGCAACACCGAGCCCACGCTCTTGGGCGGCCCGGAAGCGAGCTCCACGCCGACCTGGCGGAACCAGAAGTGACCGCGCTTGAAGCGGATCGCCTCGCGGATCGCCTCGATCGGCTCGGAATCCAGCTCCCGCAGCCGCGCTCCCACGATCGAGCCTTCGCGCAGCGTCGCGCTCACGATCGCGCCGTCGTCGGCGCACACCTTGAGAACGCCGGTGCGCCGCTCGAGCTCGAGCATGCCCAGCACCGTCGGCAGCGAGACCTCGTTCAGATTGCCGCGCATCGACGACGCGGAGAACGGCGAAGTATCCCAGAACTCTGCCGCGTCGTCGGGGGCCGCGTGAGACGGCCGCCGCGGCTCGCTCGGGAACGCCTCCAGGCGCTCGCTGAGCTCGTCCGGCTCCGTCGGCGTCACGTCGCGAGCGCCGTCGTCGTGGCGCAGCTTGCGCTCGATCCTCTCGAGCCGCTGCTCCACGCGGCCGAGCAACGTCGTCAGGCCCTCGAGCTCCAGCGCGCGCCGCTCGAAAGACTCGCTCAACACCTCGAAGCGCTCCAGCAGCCGCTGGTCGGCGCGGCGCTCGTGCACTCCGCGCAGCGCGAAGCGTTTGCCGAGTGAGTCCAGCGTGTCCTCGAGCGCGAGCATCCGATCGAACAGCGCGTCGAAACGCGAGCGGAGCTCGCCGCGACGCATCTCGGTCTCGACCGCACCCGTGCCCGCGAGCAGCGTCGAGCGCGGTGCCATCGTCGGGCTGCCGGCGGGAGGCGCCTGGGTCGCGGCCACGTCGCGGGCCGGCTCCGGCGCCTTCGTCACCGTGGTCGACTCGGGTGCGCTCTCGCCGGAACGCCGGAACACGCCGAGCACTCTCGACAGCGCCCGGTTTCGCCACGCCGGGTCAAAAACTTTGAGGTGTTCGAGCCGAGCCATGACATCTCCGGGAAAAAACGGGTAGCGCTTCGGTAGTAGCTTCCCCTACACCAACTGCCGCCGCCGCACAGCCCCTCGGCGAAAAACCCTGGGCCCTGCCGGAGTTGCGGAACTCTGGCAAGGTTGGAGGAGCGCCACACGAGGTCATTTCCATGCCCTCCGAGCCTCCGAACAGCCTCGGCCTCCTCGGTATCGACGGGATCCACTACTACGTGCGCGACCTCGAGCGCAGCCGGCGTTTCTACGTCGACCGGCTCGACTTTGCGCTGATCGGCGAGCGCGGCCCCGACACGCACCCGGGCGATCGCCAGCGCTCGCTGGCCTTCCGCGCCGGCGACTGCAGCGTGGTCTGCTCCACACCCGAGGGTGATGGCGGCCGCGCCGCCCGCTACCTGAAGAAGCACCCCGACGGCATCGGCACGCTGGCCTTCCGCGTCGCCGACGTCGAACACTGCTTCCGCACCCTCGAGTCCCGCGGCGGCACCCCGATCAGCGACGTCGAGTGGCTGGAAGAGGACGCCGGCAGCATCGGCACCTTCTCGATCACGACACCCTTCGGCGACACCACCTTCCGCTTCATCGAGCGCCGTGGCACGACACCGCTCTACCCCGGCATGCGCGAGCTGCCCGCGCCCGAGCACAACCGCTTCGGCTTCGCGCGCATCGACCACGTCACCTCGAACTTTCAGACCATGATGCCCGCGCTGTTGTGGCTCGAGCACGTGCTCGGCTTCCAGCGCTTCTGGGACGTGTCGTTTCACACCCGCGACGTCAAGGCCGAGCTACGCGACGGCTCCGGCTTGCGCTCGGTCGTGATGTGGGACCCCGAGAGCCGCATCAAATTCGCGAATAACGAGCCGTATCGCCCCAATTTCAAGCGCTCGCAGATCAACGTGTTCAACGAAGAGCACCGCGGCGACGGCGTCCAGCACGTCGCGCTGGAAGTCCGCGACATCCTCGCCACCGTGCGCGGCCTGCGCGACCACGGCGTCGAGTTCATGCCCACGCCCGCTGCCTATTATCGAGCCCTGCCCGAGCGCCTCGTCGAGCTCGGCGTCGGCAGCATCGAAGAATCGATCGACGAGCTCCAGGAGCTCGGCATCCTGATCGACGGACACGGCCAGCGCTCGTACTTGCTCCAGATCTTCCTCAAGGATTCGGCGGGCCTCTACTCGTCCCCCGAAGCTGGCCCGTTCTTCTACGAGATCATCCAGCGCAAGGGCGACGCGGGGTTCGGCGAAGGCAACTTCCGCGCGCTGTTCGAGAGCATCGAACGCGAGCAAACCGGCGAGGGCCCCAAGTGATCGAGCGCCAACGCCAGGGCGACCTGCCGCGCAAACACCACGTCGCCCACCAGGACGCCGCCGGCCGGCTGCGCTACGAGCACTGCATCACCCGTCAGGGTTTCGACGGCCCCTACACCATCGCCTATCACGAGCGCCGACCGCACCAGGCCGGAGCCGGCATCGACCGCGACATGGAACTTGTAGCCGAAGGCGAAGCGCCGCCGCTCGTTGGTGGTGCCGAAGCGGGCGTCGGGATCGACCGGGCTGACCTTGGCCTCGTCCATCCGCG
>JALYWZ010000451.1 GCA_030852505.1 Myxococcota bacterium
CGCACCACCCCGCCGGGTGATGGCGATCCGCCCCTGCCGTTGCCTCGCCACTTGCTCACGGAGCGCGTGTCGCATCCGCTCTCGCGCGGCAGCGGGCGGCTGGCCGCGCGGCTGTCGGAGCTCGTCGCGTCCGTTCCCGAGCCAGCGCTCGGTTTCTTGCGCGATTTCTGTGAAGAGCTCAGCGAGTCGCGGCAACCGGACGCCGTCCGCGCCCTGGCCCGGGCCACGGCGTTGTTCGGGCTGCCGCGCGTCCGCGCTTACGTCTCGCACGGTGCCCGGAGCCTCGGCCTGCGCGCGTTCGGCTCGGAAGACGCCGAGCCGTTCGTGCTGGTCGGCGCGAACCACCTCGACGAATCTTCGTCCCACGCCCTCTCCGGCATGGAGCTCGATTTCGCGTTCGGCTCCGAGCTCGCTCACCTCGCCTTCGGCCACCAGCGCGTGACCGTGAGCGAGGTCTGGATCGGCGCGGCGGGCAAGACGCGCGACGCGCTGCTCGCGCTCGGCCTGGCCCTGCCGGTGATCGCCGAGCTCAGCGGCGGCCGCGCCCTGAAGCTGCTCAAACGCCTGAGCCCAGAGACCGTCGTCAAGAGCGTCGAAGCCGCCGATCTCTTGGAAAAGCTCGTGGGCGGCCGCAAATCCTCGCTCAGCCGCGCGCTCGGCCAACACAACGAAGAGCTGATCGGCGCGCACCGCCTGGTCCAGCTGAGCGCCGACCGCGCGGGGCTCGTGCTCGCGCCGCACCTGCCCTCCGCCCTCCGCGCCATCCTGCTGATGCGCGCCGACTACCGCGACCTGTTCACGCTCGCGCGCGAAGTGGGTCTTGCCACCGCGCTCCAGCGCCGTCCCCTCGCCGAGCCCGCGATGGCCGATTTGATCGTGCGGATCCGCTCGCTCGCCGCGTTCTATCTCTCGCCGGATTTCGACGCCGTGCTCGGGCTCAGCGCCTTTCAGACACCGCCGCTGCGGTCGTTCTCTTTGTTTCCGTGAAGCTGGCGAATGACGCTGCGCGTGCTCAGCGTTCGCGCTGATCGATGCCGGCGTTCGCGAGCTGATCGGCTTCGGTGTTCAGCTCGCGGCGAACGTGGGACAGCTTGAACGCTTCGAAGCGACCGAGCAGCGCGCTGGCTTCGGCGTGCAGCGGCTTCAGCCCCTCGTTCTTGACGCGATACTCACCGAGCAGTTGCTTGATCAAGAGCTCGGAATCGGCGCGCACCTCGATGCGCTTCACGCCGAGCTCGAGGGCGCGCTCGAGGCCCATCAAGAGCGCCTTGTATTCGGCGACGTTGTTGGTGGTGTGCCCGAGGTAGCGGCCCTCCGCCGCGAGCACGCGCCCGTCCGGAGCCTTCAGAATCGCGCCGGTGCCCGCTGGGCCGGGGTTGCCGCGCGCCGCGCCGTCACTCCACAAGATAGCCTCGTCCGGCGGCGTCTCGCTGACGCCGCCCCCCGCGTCGTTCCGTGCTGGCATGCGCCCTTGACCTGGGGCCGCGACGCTCTGGCGTCAACACGATAGCGGGCCGTGATCCGCACGCCGGCTGCGTCTCATTTCGCGACGCGCGCGCGCGAAGCAGACGCGAGGCCGAGGTACAGCTCTTCGTACGACGCTGCCACGCGTCGCGCCGAGTAGTGCTCCTCCACGGAGCGCTGCTGCCGTTCGATGCATGCGCGGCGTGCGTCCGGCTCACGCGCGAGCCGCGACGCGAGCGCGAGCCAAGCGTCGGCGTCGAGCGAGGGCAATTGCTCGGTTGCATCCAGATCGAGCAGTGGGCCGGCCGCATAGACGGCGACCGGCACGCCGAGCACCATCGCCTCGAGCAACACGATCGGCAGATCGACCTTACCGGTGAGATCGTCTACCGGAAACAGCACCGCAGTTGCTCCGGCGATCAAGCCGAGGACGTCCGGCAGCTCCGAAACCAGCCGCGTCGATTGCGGATCGAGCCGCGCGCGCAGCTTGCGAGCGACGTCGGAAGCTTGCGGAGTCTTGTTCCGGTAGGCGAGCACGAGCACCGCGCCGGGCACACTTTGGCGCAATTTTTCCGCGATTTTTACGATCACCTCGGCGCCGCGGCTGGTCTCGAGATCGCCCGGGTAGACGAACACTTCGGCGTCCTTCGGGATTTCGAGCTCGCTCCGAATTTTGGCCTGCACGTCTGTCGAGCGTTCGAGCACGGGGGCGACGGGTGGAGGGATCACCGCGATCGGGAACGGACACTCGCGGCCCTTCGCCGCATACGCCGAGAGCACTCGGTCGCGCGTCCAACGGCTCTGTGCGACCACCACGTCGCCGAACAGCGTCTCGCCGATGGCGTCGAACGACTTCGGCGGCGAAGCGATGGTTTGTACGACCGGCATGCGGCGCAGCCGCTTGAGCCAGCGGCCGACCTGACTCGAGCGCCGGTTCGGCGCGAACACGAAGTGCCAGACATCCGCACGCGAACGCGTCAGCACCCACGTCGCCGCGCGCAGGTTCTCGCGAAACGCCGGGCTGAAGCTGCCACTGTCTCCGTAGACCGGGATCTGTTCGACGCGAGCCGGATCGAGCGCCGCCTCGCTGCCCCGGCTCGTCATCACGATCGGAGTCACGCGTTCGAGGTTCGAGGAGACGTCGCGCACCAGGCACTTCGTTCCGTCGTGAAAGGGCGGCGCGATGGGCTTCGAGACGAACAGAACGCGGGTCACCGAGCCGCGCAGTGTCGCAGGTTTTTTCCGGGCTGCCGGGCAAAGCGGTTCCCAGGGCGGCATCGGTTGGGGTTTGCCGCTCGGCCACAAGGCCGACAGCTATCCGTCAGGATAGGACTCTGAACTCTCGCGTATCGAAGGTGTCAGACTGCGGGTGCCACCCGACGCAGGCCGGGGCCGACCGCGCCCTCAATCGACTCGCCCGATGACGCTCGCCGTGCTCGCACCGAATCTGCTCCAGCCGGAGCCAGGTCTCGGCCTCGACGCGAAGGCCCTCTCTCAAGCGCTCACGTTCGCCTTCGCCACCGGCGGCAGCGGCGAGGCGTTCACGCGCATCTTGTGCCAGGGCAAGCTCGCGCCCTCGCGCTTCCACCCCGAGGCGTTTGCCAAGGATCTGTTCGTCGCGGACTTCGTGGCGCGCTGCCTGGTGGTGAAGCACGACGAGCGCCCGCTGACGTTGCACCGCGCGGCGCTCGTGCGCGAGCTCTCGCATCCGCCGCGCGATCTGGAGGTGACGCGGCTCCGGCAACGCGTGCTTGGCGAGCTCGCAGGCTCGGCCGAGCTCGAGGCCGGCGCGATCCGCGTGTTCTCCAGGATCCGCGAGCTGTCGCTGCTCCTCGAGGCCGCCGACCGCGGCAAGCGCTACGACGCGATCGGGCGCAGGCTCGAGATCCTGCGCGCGGTCAAGGACGCGCTCGAGCTCACCGGTTCGGCCTTCGTTTCGGCCCAATCCGAGCTGTCGCGCGCGCACGAGTTCGCGCGGGCCGCGCTCTCGAACCCGGCGTTCGCGGAGCTCACGGATCTGCTCGACTACGAGGGCAAGCTCGCGACGCTCGATCTGCGGGTCGAGGTCAGCTACGACGGCCAGCTGCGGAGCTTCGCGATCGTCCGGACGGAGGAGAACCGCAGCAATCCCTTTTACGTGTCGCCGCTGCGCCGCTTCTGGTCGCGGGTGCAGATGTTCTTCCGCGGTTACCGCTTCCGCGAGGCGGAGATCTTGGGGCAGCTTGCGAACCGAGTCTTCGACGGCATCCAGGACGCCGTGATCGGCTTGTTTCAGCTCGGGCTGCACCTCGAGTTCTACCTCGCGGGGCTCGGGCTCCGCGCGCGCGCCGCCGGGCTCGGGCTGTCCATGTGCTTGCCCGAGCTCGTCTCCGATGACGCCGCGGGCGACACCGGCAGCCAGCTCAGCGAGCTCTTCAATCCGCTCTTGCTGCTCGAGAACCGAGCGCCGCAGCCCGCGTCGTTGAGCGCGCCCGCGCGCGGCTTCACGATCATCACCGGCCCGAACTCGGGCGGGAAAACCCGACTGATCCAGGCGCTCGGCTTGACCCAGCTGCTCGCGCAAGCCGGCCTGTTCGTGCCCGCGGCCAAGGCCCGGCTCGTGGCGCGGGACGGCCTGTTCGTGTCGCTGATCCAGGAGACGACGGCAGACCAACCCGAGGGGCACCTCGGCATGGAGCTGCTCAGGATCCGCCGCTTGTTCGAGGAGCTCGAGCCGAACAGCCTCGTGATCCTGGACGAGCTCTGCTCGGGCACGAACCCGTCCGAGGGCGAGGAGATCTTCCGGCTCGTGGTCGATCTGCTGTCCGAGCTCGGTCCACAGGCCTTCATCACCACGCATTTCTTGAGGTTCGCGGGCGATCTCGAGCGCGAGCGCCCGCTGCCGGGGCTCGCCTTCTTACAGGTCGAGCTCGACGCACAGAACGAGCCCACCTACGGCTTCGTGCCCGGAGTCGCCAAGACCTCGCTCGCCGGCAAAACCGCAGAGCGCCTCGGCGTGACCCGCGAAGCGCTCGAGGCGCTGGTGCGCGAGAAGCGCCGCGACAGCGGGCGCGAA
This sequence comes from Myxococcota bacterium, assembly GCA_030852505.1. Lineage (GTDB taxonomy): Bacteria > Myxococcota_A > Polyangia > Polyangiales > Polyangiaceae > PMG-095. The sequence goes on from JALYWZ010000451.1 coordinate 4,520, forward strand.
GCTCCGCTGCCGTCCGAAGACGTGACCCGCGCGCCTGCTAGAACAACCCGCTGACTTCGGCGCGGATCTGCGCTTCGTCTCCGTCCGTGAAGCCCGCGTGAACGAAGCGCACGATGCCGTTCTTGTCGACGACGAAGCTCGTCGGCATGGTCGGCGGCTGGTAGGTCTTGGCCACGCCCTGGCCTTCGTCCCAGGCGATCGGAAACTTGACGCCCGTCGTGGACTTGAAGGCAGCGATGCCCGACGGCTCTTCGTCGACGCTGATGCCGATCACCTCCAGCTTGCCGCCGAACTCGTCGAGCAGCTTCTGGTACGCCGGGAACGACGCGCGGCACGGCTCGCACCACGTCGCCCAGAAGTCCACGATCGTGACCTTGCCGGAGCTCGCGGCGAGCGCGACCTGGCTCTTTCCGTCGAAGCTCTGCAGCTCGAAAT
>JALYWZ010000068.1 GCA_030852505.1 Myxococcota bacterium
GGCTTCGCGCGCCTTGGCGATGCGCTCGCGGGCGCGCTCACCCTCTTCCCCTTCGGGGAACGGTAGGAGCTCACGCCGCGTGAGGCGGATCTTGCCGTCGCGCTCGACGCTGATCACCTTCACGTCGACCTCGTCGCCTTCGGCGAGGACGTCGCCAGGCGACTCGACGCGCTCGTGCGCCATCTCGGACACGTGCAAGAGCGCCTCGGTGTTCGGCAAGATCTCGACGAACGCGCCGAAGTCGGTGATGCGGCGCACGGTGCCGTGATACACGGTGCCGACCTCGGGCTCGGCGACCAGTCCCTCGATGATCGAGAGCGCGCGCTTCACCGCGTCCGAATCCGCGCTCGCGACGTTGACCGTTCCGTCGTCTTCCACGTCGACCGAGCAACCCGTCTGATCGACGATGCCCTTGATGGTCTTGCCACCGGGGCCGATGATCAGGCGGATTTGATCCGGCTTCACCTTGATGCTGGTGATGCGCGGCGCCCAGCGGTTGATCTCCGAGCGGACGGTCGGCAGCGTCTCCATCATCTTGCCGAGGATGTGCAGCCGGCCCTCGCGCGCCTGCTGCAATGCTCGCTCCAGGATCGAGCGTTCGAGGCCCGCGATCTTGATGTCCATCTGGATCGCGGTCACGCCGCGCTCCGTACCGCAGACCTTGAAGTCCATGTCGCCGAGGTGATCCTCGTCGCCCAGAATGTCGCTCAGGATCGCGACCTTCTGGCCTTCCTGGATCAGGCCCATCGCGATGCCGGCCACGGGGCGCCGCACGGGCACGCCGCAGTCCATCATGCTCAGGGTGGCGCCGCAGACGCTGGCCATCGAGCTCGAGCCGTTCGACTCGAGGATCTCGCTGACGATGCGGATCGTGTACGGGAACTGCTCGTGCGTCGGGATCATGCGCAACACGGCGCGCTCGGCGAGCGCCCCGTGCCCGACTTCACGCCGGCCCGGGCCGCGCAGCGGCTTGGTCTCGCCGGTCGAGAAGGGCGGGAAGTTGTAGTGGAGCATGAAGCGCTTCCACGACTCGCCCGTCAGCGCGTCGATCTTCTGCTCGTCGCTCGAGGTACCGAGCGTGGTGGTCACGATGGCTTGCGTCTCGCCGCGCTGGAACAGCGCCGAGCCGTGCACGCGCGGCAGGAGCCCGACCTCGCAGGCGATCGGGCGGATGGTCTTGGTGTCGCGGCCGTCGATGCGCTTGCCCTCGTCGAGCACCATCGAGCGCACGACCTGCGCTTTTCGGTTCTCGAACTCCTCGTCGATCAAGCGGCGATTTTCGGCGAAGCGCTCGGCGCCGAGCTCCTTCGTGAGCTCGTGCTCCACCCGCTCTTCGAGCTGGCCGTAGGTGTCGTAGCGCTTCTTCTTCTCGCGGATCACGCACGCGACCTTGAGGTCGGCGTCGACCAGCTCCGCCACGCGGCGCGCGATCGCCTCGTCGAGCTTCGGGATCACGAACTCGCGCTTCGGCTTGCCGACCGCCTGGCGCATCTTCTCGATCAGCCCGATCACGATCTGCGCTTCTTTGTGCGCAAACATCAGGGCGTCGATCAGGTCGGCCTCGCTGACCTCGTCGGCGCCGCCCTCGACCATCACGATCGCGTCCTTGCTGGCCGCGACCACGAGGTCCAGATCGGCACCCTGGATCTGCTCGAAGGTCGGGAACGCAACGAGCTCACCCTCGACGCGCGCCACGCGCACGCCGGCGATCGGCCCATGCCACGGGATGTCCGAAAGGTGCAGCGCGGCGCTGGCACCGCAGATCGCGAGCACGTCGGTCGGGTTCTCCCGATCGGACGACATCACGGTCGCGATCACCTGGGTGTCCTTACGGTAGCCGTCCGGGAACAGCGGGCGCAGCGGACGATCCATCAAGCGCGACGACAGGACCTCTGCATCGCGCAGGCGGCCTTCGCGCTTGAAGAAGCCGCCCGGGATCTTGCCGGCGGCGTAGGTCTTCTCCTGGTACTCACAGGTGAGCGGGAAGAAGTCGATGCCCGGGCGCTCCGAGCTCGATACGGCGGTGACGAGCACCGCGCTCTCCCCGTAGCTCACCAACACGGAGCCGTGCGCCAGCTTGGCGAGCCGGCCGGTTTCAAAGGTCAGCGGACGCCCGCCGACCACGACGGATTCACGAACGAACATGGGACATTGCGCTCCTCGGCGCGAAAGCCGCTACGTGCGGCCTGACGCCGAACGCGAATGCCCAGGGCTTCAGCCTCGATTCCTGCCGTCGGCAATGGGAGCCGGTCAGCCTGCGCAGAGCGCGGCGATCACTCACCCTGACAGTCGACGGCACGAAGCGAAGTTGAAGTGGTCAGGCGGACTCGCGTCCGGAAAAACCACGAACGAACTTCGAACTACGACCGGACGGCCCGACTCACTTACGGAGCTCGAGCGCGGCCACTACCTTGCGGTAGCGTTCCACGTCGGACCGCTTGAGATAGTCGAGCAGGCGGCGTCGCTGACCGACGAGCTTCAAGAGACCGCGCCGCGAGTGATGATCCTTGCGGTGCACCTTGAAGTGCTCGGTGAGGTAGTCGATGCGCTGGCTCAGGAGTGCGACCTGCACCTCCGGGGAGCCGGTGTCGCCTTCGTGGATGCGGAACTTGCCAATGACGCCCTGTTTGGCTTCAGGCTGAAGGGGCATGGGGACTCTTTATCCTCCGGTCTTTCTTTTGGGGGGCGGAGTATACGCTGGCAGATCCCATGGTCAACCGTGCAGGTGTGCACGGCGGTTTGATAAGCGATTTCGGCCACGTATCCAGGCCCCAAGACCGGCCAACGGGCCTACTCGACCGCGATTCGCTCTCCGAAACGCTCCGTGAGGAGCCGTTCGACGTCGAGCGCGGTCAGCGAGAACAGGGCCTCTTTTGCGGCGTGCTCCGCCTCGGCCAGGCTGACGGCGCCGATCGCCTCGCGCACCGGAGCTATCGCCGAAGCCTCCATGCTGAGCTCGCGTAGCCCGAGCCCGACGAGCAACACCGCCGCCAGCGGATCGCTCGCCATGGCGCCGCACAACGCCACCGTCCGGTCGTGCCGCAGCCCCGCCTGGACCACCGCGGCGATCATCCGCAGCACCGACGGCTCGAAGAACGACGACAGATACGCGAGCTCGGGGCTCGAGCGATCCACCGCCAGCGCGTACTGCACGAGATCGTTGGTGCCGATGCTGAAGAACTCGGCTTCGCGCGCGAACTCGTCGGCCATCAACGCGGCCGACGGCACCTCCACCATCATCCCGAGCGGCACGTGGGCGGCGCGCGGGTAACCCCTCTGGTCCACCTCCGACATCGCGCGCTCGAACAGGCTACGCACCGCGCGCAGCTCGCCGAGAGACGCGATCATCGGGATCATGATCCGCATCGAGCCGTGCGCGGAGGCGCGGATCATCCCGCGCAGCTGCGTCATGAAGATCTCCGGTCGCGCCAGCGCCAGGCGCACCGCGCGCAAACCGAGCGCCGGGTTCATGTCCGGCGGCACTTGCAGGGCCGACACGAACTTGTCACCGCCGATGTCGAAGGTGCGCAACGTCACCTGCAGCGGTGTCACCGCTTCGATCACGCGCCGGTAGACCTCGTAGTGCTCGTCTTCGGTCGGCGGTTGTCCGCGGTCCACGTACAGGAACTCGGTGCGGTACAGGCCGATGCCGCGCGCCCCCTGACCGAGCGCGAGCTCTGCCTCGATCGGCAGCTCGATGTTGGCTCGCAGATCGACGGCGACGCCGCAGCGCGTGACGACCGGGCGATCGCGCTGCTTGTGCCGCGCCTTGGCCATGTCGGAGTGGCGCTTGGCTCGGTCCTCGTACTCGGAGATCAGCGTAGGGAACGGGTTGACCACCACTCGGCCATGCACGCCGTCCACGGCCAGCATGTCCCCGTTACCGACCTTCTCGAGTAACCCCGAGACCCCGACCACCGCCGGGATCTCGAGCGCGCGGGCCAGGATCGAAGTGTGGCTGGTGCGGGTGCCGGCTTCGGTCACGATCGCGAGCACGCGGTCGCGCGTGAGCCCGACCGTCTCGGCCGGCGACAAGTCACGAGCCACCAGGATCCCCGGAGGGCGATCGGTCGGGATCGTGAAGGCGGAGCTCCGGCCGGTGAGCGCGCCGAGCAGCCGATCACCGATGAACTCGATGTCGTGGCTGCGCTCTGCGAGGTACGGATCGCTGCCCTGACGCATCTGCTGCGCCATCTCTTCGGTCGCGGCGCTGATCGCCCACTCGACGCACAGAAGGTCGATACGGATCCGGCGCTCGACCTCGGCGCGCAGCATGTCGTCCTCGACCATCAGGATGTACGCCTGCAAAATCGAGGACTCGGCCTTGACCGAGCGCGAACGCGAGCGCTCTTCCGCCGCGCGGAGCTCGCTCGCGGCGAGCGCGACGGCCTCGTCGAAGCGAGCCATCTCGTCGTCCACGGCGCGCTTCGGCACGTGCCTTCGCACCACGCCGTGACGGCGCACGTCGACCACCACGGCCGGTGCGATGGCGTAGCCGACCGAGCCGGCAATGCCCTCGAGCACGAGCGAGCGCAAGCCGGACTCGGGGACGGGGCTGCGGCTCCGCGTCACTCGTCCTCCCCGAAGCGATTGTCGATCAGGGTCCCGAGCTCCTGGATCGCGCGCTGCGCGTCGTCACCCTGGGCCTCGAGCGACAGCCGCGTGCCCTTCGAGCCGCACAACAGCAGCACGCCCATCACGCTCTTGGCGTTGGCGCTCTGTCCGGCGCGGCTGATCACGATCTCGCACGGGAAGCGCGACGCGAGCTGCACCAGCTTGGTGGCGGCGCGCGCGTGCAGCCCGAGCTTGTTCTTCACCTCGAACGTTCCCCTCGCTACGGTCATCTCGGTTCCCCTCTCGGCAACACCGACTTATCGGGAGGGGCGTGGTCCGGATCGGCGCCGGGCCCGCTCGCCTTCACGCGATCCACGTCGCGATGCACCACTTCCACCTCCAGGGAGAGCTTGCTGCGAATGCGTTCGGCGAGCTCCACGGCCAGCGTCACCGAGCGGTGCCGCCCTCCCGTGCACCCGACCGCGACGGTCAGGTAGCTCCGCCCTTCCCGCTCGAAGCGCGGCAAGCTGAACTCCAGAAGCTCGGCGGTGAGCTTCAGGAACTGCTGGGTCTCCTCGGCGTCGAGCACGTAGTTCTTCGCCGCCGCGTCGAGCCCCGACAGCTCGCGCAGTCCGGGGACGAAGTGCGGGTTTTTGAGGAAGCGCACGTCGAGCACGAGATCGGCGTCGAGCGGCGTCCCGAACTTGAAACCGAACGACATCAGGCGCGTGTGCATCCTGAGCCGCTTGCCCGAACCGGGACCGAAGCGCTCGATCACGCTGCGGCGCAGCTCGTGCACCGAGAGCTGCGTGGTGTCGATCACGAACGTCGAGCGCAGGCGCAACGGCGTGAGCAGCTCGCGCTCGATACGCACGCCATCGAGCACGGCCGTGGCCGAGCGCTCGCTGCCGGGCTCGGCGCTGGTGCTGAGCGGGTGCGGGCGCCGCGTACTGCTGAAGCGCCGCAAGATCGCCTCGTCGGAGGCGTCCACGAACACCACGGTCACGTCGCGGCCTTCGATGCCCTCGAGCTCCCCGAGCACGCGGGTCGCGTCTTTCAGGAACCCGCGAACGCGCACGTCGATGCCGAAGCCGACCTTGCGCACGCCCGCGTCCCCGAGCGCGGCGAGCGTGCTCGGCAGCACCGGCGTCGGCACGTTGTCCACGCAGAAGTACCCGAGATCCTCCAGCGCGTTGACCACGGTTGACTTGCCGGCGCCGCTCACGCCGGTGACGACCACCACCTCGGGGCGGGACACGACGGGTTCGGAGCGCGTGGTCATCGGCGTCGCTGCTCCCTCGCCATGACCGGCGGCGGCGCCGAGCTCTCGTTCGGACCGAAGCGCCGCGGCAGCACCGAGCGAGCGCTCGGCCGCACCGACTCCGGAGGCGTGAGCAGCCCGCTCTCGAGCTGCTGCACGAAATCCCGCGCCGAGTGGTGCCCGGCCTGGCGCAACAGCTCGTCGCGCGCCGCGATCTCGATGATGCTGCTCATGTCACGGCCGGGGCGCACCGGCAGCGCCACTTCGCGGATCGAAATTCCGAGCACTTCGCGGTGGCGATCTTCGAGGCCGATCCGATCGTAGGTCGCTTCTTCCCGCCACAGCGACAGCTCGACCACGAGATCGATCCGCTTGCGCTCGCGGATCGCGGTGACACCGAACAAGTCCTTGATGTTGAGCACGCCGAGCCCGCGCACCTCGATGTGATGCCGGAGCAGCACCGCGGGCTGGCCGAACACCATGCCGGGCGGGCGGTAGTCGCACTCGATCACGTCGTCGGCCACCAGCCGATGCCCGCGCATCACGAGCTCGAGCGCGCACTCGCTCTTGCCGATGCCGCTCTTGCCGAGCAAGAGCACACCGACCTCGAACACATCGACGAGCACGCCGTGGATGCGCGTGCGCGGCGCGAGCCGTTCGTCGAGCAGCGCGTGGATCGCGGCGATCACGGCCGAGGAGCGCTCGGCGCAGACCACGAGCGGCGTGCCGGTGCGTTCGGCCGCTTCGCAGAACGGCTGCGGCGGGTCCACGCCGCGCGTCACCATCACACCCGACACGTTGAGTGAGAACAGGCACTCCGCGGCCTTCTCCTGCGCTTGCCGCGACAGGGACTCCGCGTAGCTGAGCTCCGTCTCCCCGAGCACTTGCAGCCGGGTCGGAACCACGCCCCGGGTGTGACCGACCAGCGCGAGGCCCGACTTCTGGATCCGCGGATGGTCGATGCTGCGGTCGAGCCCGGTCGCCCCGGCGACGAGGCGCACGTTCAACCCGAGCCGCGGATCGTCGAGGATCTCGCGGACCGTCAGGCCGCGCAGAGGCTCCGTTCCCGACTCGAGCACCGCCACGTTACCTCGCTTGCCCGTCGCGGGCTTCGATGAGCTGATAGGCGAATTCGGAGCTCGCCGCCGAGATCAGGCTCTGACGCGTGTTCTCGTCGCGCAAGAGCCGCGAGATCCGCGCCAGGGTGCGCAGGTGCTCGCCCGTGTCGCGCTTGGGGCCGACCACTCCGAAGACGATGTTCACGGGAGCTCCGTCGATGGCGTCGAAGTCCACGCCGCGTGGGCACAACAAGAGTGCGCCGGTTTGTTTCTCCGCCTCTTCGAGCGCGGTGTGCGGGATCGCGACGCCGTCGCCGATCCCAGTGCTCTGGAGCCGCTCGCGTTCGACGAGGTGCTCTTCGAGCCGTGCTTTTTCGACGTGCAGAGCCGGTGCGAGGAGCTCGGAAAGCACCCGCAACGCGTCGCTCTTGCCTCGTACGAAGCCGCCATCGCCATCGATCACGATGCGATCGACGGTAAGTATGTCACAGAGTCGCATGGTAAGCTCCGTCGGATCTCAACGGCGGTCGTAGCACTCCGCCCGAGCCCTGGCCGAGGCGCCTGGGGCGCCGCCCGGCTACCGTGCCCTTTTTGCCGTCTTCGCCGGCGCCTTCGCGGATTTGGCCTTGGCTTTCGCGGTCCGCTTGACGGGGCGGGCGCCGTCGGTGAGCGGCACGACCTTGGCCGCCGTCTTCTCGATGCCGCGGCGCTTCGACTCCTGTGCCCCCTTGTCGCGCCGGATCTGCCGCTCGAGCTTGGCCATTACCAGGTCGATCGAGGCGTACATGTCGTCGCCGATTTCTTTGGCCTCGAGGTGTTCGCCGCCGCTCGAAATGCGCGCTTCGGCGATCTGCTTCAGGCCGTCGATCGAGCAAGTGACCTTCGCGGTCATCGGCTGCCGCAAGAACTTTTGGAGTTTGCCCAACTTTTCGCTCGCATGCTTCTTGATCGCGTCACTCGACGTCATGTGGCGAAAGGTGATGCTGATATTCATTGGACCTCCGGCTCGCCGAGCATATCAACAAGCCTCCGAAAGGTCTCAGGTTTTGGAGACCTCGGCGTGGTCCATGTATGTTTCGGTAAGCGCAGAGTCCGCGTGATCCGCGTCGCCCCGCACCCGACCCCACTCAGAAAAGCTAGAACAGCCGCTTACGCTTGGAGCTGGCCAAGATCCCCAGAAGTTCCCGGTACTTCGCGACCGTGCGCCTGGCGATCTTGATGCCCTCGGTCTTCTCCAGCATCTCGACGATCTGCTGGTCGCTGATCGGGCTCGCTTTGTCTTCCTCTTCGATAAGCTTCTTGATCGCCTGCTTCACGCTCTCGCTCGCGATGTCCTCGTTCGCGACGCGGCGGATGCTCGAGTTGAAGAAGTACTTGAGCTCGAACAGCCCCTGGGGCGTGTGCATGTACTTGTTGGTCGTGACCCGCGAGATCGTGGACTCGTGCATGCCGACCGACTCGGCGACGTCGCGCAAGATCATCGGCTTCAGGTACGAGACGCCCTTCTCGAAGAACTCTCGCTGCTTTTCGATGATGCACTCGGAAACGCGGATGATGGTCTTGCGCCGCTGCTCGATGGCGCGGATCAACCACTGCGCGTTGCGGAGCTTCTCGCCCACGAACTCCTTGGCCGACGGATCCTTCATCAGGCGCTTGGTGAGCGCCTCGTTGATGAACAGCCGTTGCACGCCGCGGTCGTTGTCGAGCACCACCCAGTCTTCGCCGTCCTTGATCACGTAAACGTCGGGGGTGATGCCGATCGAGCGCTCGTCGGTGTCGGTGAAGTTGCGAGCAGGGCGGCTCTCGAAGTCCTGGATCTCCTTGGCGGCTTCGTAGACGTCCTCGAGCGGGATCTTCATCTCGCGCGAGATGGCCTGGTAGTTGTGCTTCTCGAGCTGGTGCAGGTGGTTCTTGATGATCTCCACGACCGGCTCGCCCTCTTCGTAGCCGGCGCTCTCGGCCTGGATCAGCAGGCACTCGCGCAGGTCGCGAGCGGCCACGCCGAGCGGGTCGAAGTTCTGGATCATCTGCAGAACCAGCGGCGCGTCGTCGGGGTGCAGCCCCGCTTCTTCCGCCAAGTCCTCGATCGTCAAATCGGGGGTGCGTGTGCCGTCCGGGCGCTCGACGCCCGCGAGGTCCAGATACCCCTTCTCGTCCAGGTTGCCGATCACGAGCTCGGCAAAGCGCCGCTCCACGTCGGTGAGGTCGCTCATCTGCAGCTGCCACAGCATGTGGTCCTGCAGATTCCTGGGCTTGGTCAGGTTCTGCTCGATCGGCGGCAGCTCCTCGAACCCTCCGCGGCCCGGCGCTGGCGCCTGCTGCAGCGTGCGGTTCTCCAGGAACTTCTCCCAGTCCACCTCGCGGGAGGCCCGCTCTTGCACCTTCTGTTCCTGATTCCGCAGGAAGGAAGTCGGATCGTCGATGCGCTGCTCGTGCGCCGCGGAAACCGAGCGGCTCTCCCCGGTGTCGCTGCGGCCGCGCCCCTCCGGCTCCTCGTCCGAGAGCATGGGGTTGTTGTCGAGCTCTTTTCGGACTTCCTCGATCAGCTCCAGGCGCGAGAGCTGCAAGAGCCGGATGGCTTGCTGCAGCTGCGGTGTCATCACCAGCTGCTGCGAAAGCCGAAGTTGCTGCTTGATCTCCATTGAAGCTGCTCGGGATTGTTCCGGGCGAGACCCCTTTGGGGGGCAGCTTAACACCCCCACGCAAAAAGCGCGCCCCCTGATCTATGGGTACTTTCGCCGTCGGCCTCACCAGACAGGGCGCCCGGAAGTCTTCCGTCACTGGAATGCTGGCCTCGCCGCCAAAACGGGCCCTTGACGCCCCGCCGACGGGACGGGAACCTTCGCCTGTGCAGAGGCGGACAGGGAGCGGGCGCACCACGGCCTCCCGCTTGAAGAGCTTATACCTGTATGTACAGGCTGAGCACGGGTCTGCGGCCGCCGACGCATTTCTACTGAGCTTGCGCCTCGACCGCGAGTACCTCGGCGACGAGACGCGGCTCATCCCCCACGAGCTCTGGCACTCGGCGCTGGTGCGCTTTGCGTCGCGCTTCGGTCGCGCCGCGATCGGCGAAACGCTGCGCGCCGTGGTGCACCCGGAAAATCTCGGAGTGTGGACGCACGTGCTGCGCGGCTCGGGCGATGTCGTGGCCGCGTTCCAGCGGCTCGATCAGTTCGGCGGCGAGCGCATGGGCACCGAGCGCTGGCGCACCGTCTCTTCGCGCCCCGGACGCTGGCGCGGCTCGATCCGCTTCTCGGGAAGCCCCTTGCACGAGCGGGACGGCCTGTGTGCTCTGGCGCGCAGCGCGGAGCTCTCGGCGCTACCCCTGCTGTTCGGTCTCGGTCCCGGCCGCGTCAGCTTGAAGCCGGAACCGGCATCGAATGCGGATTCGCAAGAGTTCGAAGTCACCTGGAACGAGCCGTCCCTGTCGGCGCCGGTCGCGATCGGTTCGACCAGCGGCGCCGCGGGCGCGCTCGGGATCTCGGCCGCGGTCAACGGGCAGATCCTGGCGCTGATGCTGGCGTCGGCGTCGGGCGCGTTGATCGGCGGTCTCACCGGGCTCACCGTCGGGCGGGAGCTGCGCCGGCGAGCCCAAGCCGTGGCCCAGCTCACCCGCATCCAGGCGCTCGAGCGCGCGGCGACGATCCGCGAGGGCCGCGAAGGCGGCGCGCTCGGTTCGTTCGCGACCGGCTTCACCGTTGCCGGCCAGTACCGGCTGAACGTGCAGCTCGGCGCGGGCGCCAACGGGACGATCTGGGAGGCCGAACGGCTGTCGGACGGCTGCATGGTCGCCGTCAAGCTGCTGCGCGCCGCGGTGGCCCACGACACGCTGACGGCCGACCGCTTGCGTCGCGAAGCCGCGGCGCTCGGCCTGGCCTGGCACCCCAACGTGGTCGAGGTCTACGAAGACGGCCACCTGCCGGACGGCACGAGCTACCTCGTCATGGAGCGGTTGTTCGGTGAGTCGCTCGATCAGCGCATCCGCCGCCGCGGCGCGCTGAGCCCGGCCGAGGTGCTGCCGATCGCGCTCGAGAGCTGCGACGCACTGACGGCCGTTCACGCCGCTGGCGTCGTTCACCGCGACGTCAAGCCGAGCAACATCTTCCTCGCGCGCGAGGGCAGCGCGATCGAAAACAACGAGCGCGAGACGGTGAAGATGCTGGACTTCGGGATCGCGCGCGTCGAATGGGCCGAGACGCGCCTCACGAACTCCGACATCGCGCTCGGCACCCCCGGCTACCGCTCGCCCGAGCAGGAGCAGGGGCTCGAAGTCGACGCGCGCACCGATCTGTACGGTCTCGGCGCAGTGCTCTACGAGTGTTTGACCGGCAAGCTGCCGCCGGCCGGCCCGCGCACGCTCGACTCCGGCGACTCGATCCCGGCGCGGAGCGGGCCGCCCGAGAGCGGCGTGCACTTCGCGCTCAGCAACTTGCCGAACGAATGGCGGCGGATCATCGAGCGCGCGATGGCGGTGGAGGCGCGGGATCGTTACCCCGACGCGCGCGCGCTGCGCGAGGCCCTGCTATCGACCACGGAAGCGCGACGCGAGTCCGCGCGCAGCGCCTAGCGGCGATACACGACGTAGCGCTGGCTCGTGCCGGTGAGCGGCACGCTCGCGACGGGCCGGAACTGCTCGAAGCCGTCGAGCGACTGCAGCCTTCGCTCGACACCGCGCTCCGGTGCGAGCAGCACGAGCGCGTCGAGCCGCCGCCGCTCGAGGAAGTCGGCGGGCAAACGCTTGGTGGTGTGCCCGCCCGCGAGCCGCGCCACGCTCGGATCGGTCACGCCCGCGAAGTCGATCACCGTCTTCGGCGTCGCCGCGCCGACCCAGCCGACGTCGAGCGTGCCGATGCGCTCGGCACCCACG
>JALYWZ010000452.1 GCA_030852505.1 Myxococcota bacterium
CCTGGAAGTCCACGAGCGAGTCGATGTCGAACTTTGCGAGCGCTCCCTCCGCCCAGTGATCGAACTCTCGCGCCCAATCGGGCACGCCCGGGCGAAACGCGTAGCGCATGTTGTGCGTGAGAAACCCGCTGCCGAACACCAGGACGCCCTCGTCGCGCAGCGGCGCGAGCGCGCGGCCGAGCTCGAACAGCTGCTGAGTGTGGAGCCCGGGCATCGACAGTTGCAGCACGGGCACGTCGGCCTCGGGGTACATGGCGACCAGCGGCACGTAAGCGCCATGATCGAGCCCGCGCTTTGGATCATCGGCCACGCCGAGGCCCTTCTGCTTCAACGAGTCGCGAACGCGCTCCGCCAGCTCCGGCGCACCGGGCGAAGGGTACCGAGTCTGATAAAACCGCTCGGGAAACCCGTAAAAGTCGTAGACCAGCGGCACCTCTCGAGTCGCGCCCAGGGTGGCGGGTCGCGCGTCCCAGTGCGCGGAGATCATGAGCACGCTCTTGGGGCGGGGCATGGCCTTGGCCCAGGCTGCGAGCTCATCCATCCACGACGCGTCGTCGAGCAACACCGGCGCGCCGTGGGCCGCGAAGATCACCGGCATGCGCCCGGTGGCCGTCGCACCTTCCTTCTCGGATCGGATCGTCATCGCCTTCCGTTCGTGACGCGAGCAAGACCACGCAAGCGGTGCAGCCAACAGGGCACCAAGCAGGTCTCGTCGCGTTCTCAGAGTCATTGGACCGGGTACCGAAACATGAGCTGCGACGCGGTGCGGCGCTTCCTCGCGGTCTAAACGTGGTGCGAACTGCCGGTCTCACCCCCGTGCGAACTGGTTGAACCACTGCGCAGAAGCGGCCGCGCCGGTTCTCTGCAAGCACATGAAATCGTTCTGTTTCCAGGGCGTCTCCCAGATGGCACAGACTTCGCTCAATGAACGGGCGAGGTCACCATGCTCGTCCCGTTTGCCGTGCTCGTTGCTTCGCTGACGACCGTCTGGACGTTCGCCGGATGGCTCGCCGTTTACCTGGCCACGCGTCGACGCGCGCCGTTGGAAGGGCCGCGACCTCCGGTCAGTGTCCTGAAACCGCTGTCGGGCGCCGATGCGGAGCTCGAGTCGAACCTCGAGAGTTTCTTTGGTCAGGATCACCCGGACTTCGAGCTCTTGTTCGGAGCGGTGGATCCGGACGACCCCGCGCTCGAAATCGTGCGCGCGGTGGCCGCGCGCTACCCCCACGTCCCGTGCCGCATCGTCGTCCACGGCGGCATGGGTGCACTCAACCCGAAGGTCGACAACCTGTCGGGCCTGTTGCCTCACGCGCGCCACGACCTGGTGCTGATCAGCGACAGCAACGTCCGAGCTCCCACGCACTATCTCTCGGAGCTCGCCCTCCTCCACCAACGCGAGCGCCCCGGCGTGGTCACGAACCTGTTCGCCGGCGGCGGTGAGAACTCGTTCGGCGGCGCGCTCGAATCGGTCGAGCTGGCCGGCTTCTGTGCTGCAGGCGTCGCCTTGCCGACCCTGCTCGGAGACGGGCTTTTGGTCGGCAAATCAGCGCTGTTCTCGCGCAGCGCACTCGACGAGCTCGGCGGGCTCTCCCGGCTCTCCGACGTGCTGGCGGAGGACTTCGTCTTGGGAAAGACCTTCGCGCACGCCGGACAACGCGTGCTGCTCGCGCCCACCGTGCTCACCAACGTGACGCGGGGGATGAGCTTGAAAGCGGCGTTCGCCCGGCACCTGCGCTGGTCGATGCTGCGCTGCCGACTGCGCCCGCTGGCGGTGATCGCCGAACCGCTCACCAACCCGCTGGCGCAGGTGCCGCTCGTGTGGTGCGCGCTCGGCCCCTGGGCCCTGCTCTGGGCAGCCGCGCTGATCGGGCTCCGCGACGTGGGCGGCTGGCTCTTGCTCGTGGGCGTGCGCAGGGCCTGGCTGCCCCTGTGCCTGGGCGGACTCCGCGATCTACTCGCTCTCGTGGTCTGGTGCGCCACGCCGCTCAAGCGACACGTCTCGTGGCGGGGCAAGCGCTACCGGCTCGGGGCGGGCACACTGCTCTACCCCGAGCCTTTGCAGATGCGTTAGCCGCTGTCAGGCGTTGGTTTCGAGCAGGCGATCCAGGGCCGCGTAGCTCTGGTTGAGCCCCTGCTCCATGCCCGAGCTCATCATGCCGTCGCGATCTTCGGTGGTGTGGAACAAGCTCGTGTTCACGACCCGCGTGCGCCGGTCGGGTAGCTCCTCGAGCTCCACGGTTTCCACGATCACGTGGCCAGGCATCCCGTCCCACTCGAAGGTGTACGACAGCCGGGATTCCGGGGTGACCTCGCGGTAGCGCCCCTCGAACCCGTGGCTGCCGTCGGGCGAGTGCTCGACGAAGCGCCAGTGACCGCCGCGCTCCACCTCCATCCGTTCGATCACCAGCTTGTTACCGCGACCCCACCACTGGGCCACCAGGCTCGGAACGGTGAAGGCCGCCCAGACTCGGTGCCGGGGAGCGTCGAAGATGCGTTCGACGAGGATCGTGCGATCGCTCGGGGTCGTGACTTTGGCGGTCTGCGGACGTTTCGTGGAGTCGTTCATGTCGCTTCACCTTTCGTGCGTTCCAGAAAATCTCCCAAGCTATCCAGGCGTTCCTCGAGCATTCGCCGATACTTGGCGATGAACGCGGCTTCGTCTTCGAGCCGGTGCGGACCGAGCCGACAGTTGCGAACACGGCCGACCTTCTCGGTCGTCACGAGCTTCGCGCTCTCGAGCACGCCGACGTGTTTCTTGATGCCGGTCAGCGTCATCCCGAAGCTCTCCGACAGCTCGCTGATGGACGCTTCACCGCGCCCCAAGCGCACCAGGATCCCGCGCCGGGTCGGGTCGGCGAGCGCCGCAAAGGCCGAATCCAGCCGCGGTTGAGAACACTGAACCATGTGGTTCAGTATTGACGCACGGCTCGAGCCCGTCAAGCCCCGCGCGCGCGTCGGTTCAGCGCGACGGAGCCTTCTTCATCAACTTGCCGGCCTTCTTGACGGGCTTGGCCGAGGCTCGGCGGGCTCCGAGCTCCCCCACTTCGAGCGCTCGTTGTTTGGCGATGCCCGCGATCAGCGCGCTCGGAACGGGCTCACTCAGGGGAAACCGCAGCGTTCCCTTCGACGCGAGGAAGCCCTCGAGCTCCTTGCCGAAGCGCGCCACCACGCCCGCCGTGGCCGGGTAGAGCGAGTAGTGCTCTTTCCAGCCGGCGAAATACAAGAGAGCGCGCCCGTCCAGCTTGAAGGCGGGGATCTGATACGAGATCGCCTCTTCGGCCCGCGGCACGGCCTTTTGGATCGCGCGCCGCACGCGTTCGAGCTGTTTGCGAGCTGTGTCCGGCTGCAGCTTCAGGTACTGGTCCACGCTCTGATAGTCGGTCTTTGCCATGCTGCGCGGTCGAGCTTACTTCACGGCGAAGGCCGAGCCGAACGGCATGCGCAGGAACGTGGTCGGCGGGTGCTCCGCGAAGTACTCGTCCACCGCCTTGCGCGCGCCCGGAAAGGAGTTGAACCCGTAGTCGTCGAGGTACACGAGCCCGCCGTCGCACAGGCGCGGGTACAGGAACTCGAGAGAGTCGCGGATCGGCTGGTAGAGGTCCACGTCGACGGAGATGAAGCCGAAGCGGCCCTCGGCGATCTCCGGGAAGCGTTCGGGGATCCAGCCCTTGTACAGGTCGACGAAGTCGAAGGGCTCGAGCAAGGCCGAGACGCTCTCGAAATCCGCACGGTAGTGCTTGCGTGTCTTCTGGATCGCTTCGCTGGTGTTGATGAACTGCGACTTGTCGCGGTCGTCGAACTCCGACAGCCCCTCGAAGGAGTCGAAGACCTTGAGGCGCCCCTTGAAGCCGTACTGCTTGAGCAGGGTGCCGAGCATGTATGTCGAGTGACCGTGAAAGCAGCCGCACTCGACGAAGTCGAGCTCGGGGAAGCGGCGGCAGGCCAGGACCGCCGCCTGAGCCAGGATGAAGAAACGCATGCGCTTCAGCAGGTTGTCGGCCTGCCCGCCCTGCGCTTTCTGGATCGCCTCCTCGTAGAGCGCGAGCAGCGGCTCGTCTGCGTTGAACGGGTCGATCTTGGTGACGTTCAAACTCGAAGGAATCATGGCTGCGCCCTCGCTGTCGCCCGCAGCATCGCATCGCGAGCGCGAAACTCCCACCATGAACGTCGCGGAGCTCGAGGGCTGGGGGCGGGGTCGCAGGAGGTGCTCTCGGCTCGCACTCGCGCGGCCGGGGCTTAATCTCGGGTGCGGCGCGGGCGTTCTTGATTTGGGACCGCGTACTTCGCGCGGCGCCGTGACCCGCATGATGAAGCACTTCGACACGTTCCTGGCCGAGCTCTCTCAGCACACGCCGGAGCGCGAATACAACTGGTCGGCTCAAAAAGAGGAGGCCTGTCAGTGGATCATCGACCGCGTCGTCCCCGGGCGGGGAGTCGATGTCGGCGGCACCGAGTACATGTGTCGCAAGCTGGCTGCGGCCGGCCGTGACATCACCTACTACGACCTCAACGTCCCGCGCGAGCATCCGACGTTCGTTCAGGACGACATGGCCAACGTGCTCGACCATTTCGAGCCGGGCTCGCTCGACTTCGTCACGACCCGTCACACGCTCGAGCACAGCATCGCGCCGCTGTTTCAGCTGTGGTCGTTCAACCGGATCCTGAAAGAAGGCGGGCAGCTCTTGGTGGTGGTTCCCCTCCACTGCAAAGAGTGGGTCTGGTTTCACACCCACTACAGCTGTTTGCCTCAAGAAAACTGGTTGATGTTGTTCCACCGTGCGGGCTTCAAGGTCCACGAGATCGGCGCCGGCACCTGGAACTCGAAGCGCGAGCTGTTCGTCGAGCTGCGCTTCGACCTGCGCGTCGAGTCGCGCGCGCTGCGCCTGGCCGGCGGCGCGCCCGCCAAGCGCTGATCCGGCTCAATCTTCGAGGG
>JALYWZ010000453.1 GCA_030852505.1 Myxococcota bacterium
GATGCCGGGTGGTGGCAGTCCGAGCGCTGGCGGCGGCGCACCGCCCATGGCGTCTTCCGGTGCGGGCGGCGCACCGACGAGCCCACCTGCGGGTGGTGGTTCCACGTCCGCACCCACCGCGGGCAGCGGAACCGGTGCGGGCGCAGCTCCAGGAGCGGCTACCGGAGGCGCTACCGGCGTTCCGACCACGCCGCCGGCAGCGGGTGGCAACTCGGGCTCGAATGCGGACACCCCGCCGCCCGCGAGCGATGAGGGTTGCGGTTGCCGCGTCGCGCCCGCCCCGCAGCAGCGGTCCAGCTTCTTCGCCGGGCTCGGTTTGCTCGGCCTGGGTCTGGTGATCGCCAAGCGACGCCGCCGCCGCGCGCGCTGATGGAGACGTTGATGTTCTTGCCGGGCGCTTCCGGCAATCGCGAGCTGTGGCGGCGCGTCGGCGAAGGGCTGTCGCACCCGGGGCCGCGCGTGTACTGGGGCTGGCCCGGCTTCGGCGGCATGCCGAACGATCCGAGCGTGACCGGCCTCACCGACCTGGTCGAGCGAGTGGTGAAGGCGATCTCCGGACCGACGGTGTTGTTCGCGCAGTCGATGGGCGGCGTGATCGCGCTGAGAACGGCGCTCGCCGTGCCGCACCACGTGCGGGCCCTGGTGCTGTCGGTCACTTCCGGCGGAATCGACCTCTCATCGCTCGGCGCGGTCGATTGGCGCCCCCAGATGGTCGCCGAAGATCCGACCTTGCCGAGCTGGTTCCTCGAATCGCGCGACGACCTCAGCGCGGACCTCCCGCGGCTCCAGATCCCCACTCTATTACTCTGGGGTGATGCCGATCCGATCAGCCCGCCCGCCGTCGGACGCCGGCTCGCCGAGCTGCTCCCGCGCTCCGAGCTCATGATCGTGCCCGGCGGCGACCACTCCCTGGCACACGAGCGCGCGGAGGACGTGCTGCCGCACATCGAACGGCATTTGCACGGGATTTAAGCGCGGCGTAGCCTAAGGATCGGAAACTCCGGGCGGCACGTGAAGCGGACCGGGACGATGCTGGTGCCGGTCCCGCGGCTCACATAGGCGCGGCTACGAGCCGCGTCGTACCAACCAGCAACGAACCGGCCGCTGCCCTCGGGAAGCATCGGCACCAGCGCCGAGCTCAAGCGGACCTGACCGCCGTGCGTGTGCCCCGCAAGCGCCAGCGAGAAGCCCGGAAAGTCTCCGGGAAAGCGATCGAGCAGCGCAGGACTGTGCGTGAGCAAGAGGTTGGTCTCGCCCCGACGGTCGCGGAACGCATCGATGCGCGGATCTCCAGCGGTCGAGTCGTCGGTGGCGTGAATGTGAAGGCCATCCCTCTCGATGGTCTCGTTCACGAGCAGCCGCACTCCGACGTCCGCGTAGGCTTTGCCGAGCGTTGCGGGGGAGATGTGCCCCCAATGCTCCCAATTGCCGAGCGTGGAGACGGCTGCGAGGCCAGGCCGGCGTAGCGCAGCGCAAAAGTCACGCAAAACTTCCAGTCGCTCGGCGGCGTCGACGATGTCGCCGGTGAGCGCCACGAGCTGCACGTTCTCGGCGCGGACCGCAGCGTGGATAGCTTCTTCCACGGGACCGATGGCTTTCAAGTGCGCGTCGGTGACGTGCGCGATCGTGAACCCGTCGAGGCTCGCCGGAAGCCCTTCAACGGGGACCTCGTGCCGCGTCACATCGAGCCAGCGCGGCTCGATAGCAAGTGCATCTACACCGATGCCGGCAGCCCCAACGCCGGCTGCGTTTAGCAAGCGTCGGCGAGTGAAGCGCTGACCGGACATCCGCTCACGCTGACACGGCGCAAAAAAGAGGCCAAGCTCAGCGCGCAATGATCGTCGCCTTCAACGAGGTGCCGGCGCGGGGGGCGCTGGGGGACGAACGGCCGAGCTCGGAGGTGTTGACGGAGCTGGTTTTGGGGTTGTTCGGCGCGGCGGAGGCAGGGTCGGCCGTGTTGGGCTCGGTGTACCACTTCAGCGACAGGCGCTTCACGGCGGAGCTCCGCCGGGTCGTGAGCGAGCGGAGGCTGCGGTTGGGGCTCACCGCCGGGGACCAGGAGCATGCGTTCCCGGACCAGGTGCGCGCATTTTGCGCAGCGTGCGTCGAGAAAGGCGGCGTGTTTCGGGTGCGTCCGATCGGGCGCCGCAATCACGACAAGTGGTTTCTGTTCGAGCGCTTCGACTTTCGCGCGTTCGAGCGCTCGCTGCCTGCGGGCGCCCAGATCGTGGGGCCGTTGCCGGCGGCGGGAGCGGCGCTGTGCGTGAGCACGGCGAACCTGTCCGCGGAGGACCGAGCCAAGAACAACGCCGCGATCGTGATCCCGGTTGGCGACGAGATGGTGCGCGCGCTGAGGCAGCGCTTCGAGTTGGTGCGGCGGCTCTACCGCGTGCCGGGCCTGCTGCGAAAGCCGGCGAATTGGTGGTTCGAACGGCAGCACGCCTATAGCGAGCTCGAGGACGCGCGCTTTCGGCTGTGTTTGTTTCCGCGGCTCGACGGACTCGACCCGCTCGAGCGCGTGATCGAAGCGCTCCCGGTGCGGGCCGGGCCGAGCTCGGTGCGGATCTGTAGCAACCGCTGGAACCGCGCGAAGCTCGCTCGAGCTTTGCTCGACAAGTACTGGGAAGCGCCGGACACGACGCAGATCGAGATCATCGCGCGCAGCCCGGACGACTGGTACGACTTCGACGAAGACGGCGTCTACGAGGGAAGAGAGATGACTCCGGCTGTCGCCGAGGCGCTCGCTCGCTGTTCCATGCGCCACTGGCAAAAGCACGCCACCGATCCAGAAACCGGACGGCCGCTGACGAGCCCGGCCAGGAACCTGCAGGGCGAGGCGCTCGAGGTGCCGTCGTGTCTGTCCAACATCCATTCGAAGTACGTGTTGCTCGACTCTCTCGCCGGTCGCAGCGTCTGGGTCGGTTCACCGAACATGACGCTGGCAGCGGTGCGTACGAGCTTCGAGATCCTGGTCGAGCTCAAGCACGAGCCAGGTGCTTACAACGCATTCCTGAATAATTTCAATAGATTGACGATGCCGGTCGCGGCGGGCGGGCTCGGCGCGACGGACGCCGCGGTCGAGCCGGAAGGCCATCCTACGCGCGCCTGAGCACTTTCTTCGCAACCTGGCGGAGAAAGTTGCCGAGGGGTCGCCATGACGCGCTGGCTCCTTTTGGTGGTCTCGTGCTGGTTCGGCACCGCGTGCTCGGGCGCCGAAACCACAGTGGAGTCTGGCGCGCTGGCGTTGAACGCGTTCGAGTTCAGCGAGTACTGCGCGGAGACGGGTGCCATGCGCTGCGAGCGCTGTCGCGCCGAAGCGGAAGACGAGCGGGGCGAGTGCTTCCGGGTCTGCGCGGCGCTCAGTGAGCGGACGGGGTCGTCGACCTGCTTCGCCAGTTGCGAGGTGCCACGCGCGTCGTGCGACGCCGAGTGCGCGCTCGCGCCGGACGAGTGCGCGGCGCCTGGCTTTCGCTTCCAACCCTCGTTACCGGGCGACGCGAGCATCGAAGCGGTGTGTACGAGCGCGAACCTTCGCAATCAAGGCTGCCGGCAAGCGCCAGTCCGCACCGACTGCGAGGCGAGCGGCCGGCTCGAGCGCCCGGAGGCCGCCGCGGTGTACGAGTGCCTGGCCGAGCTCGAGTGCGGCGCCGTCGCGAAGTCGTGCTTTTTGGAGCTCGGAGTGTCCACCTTCGGTGAGTCGCTCGCAGCGTCGTGTCCCAGCGAGCCGCTCGATGAAGCGCTGGTTTCGACTGTGAATCGTGCGGCAGTCTGGGTGCTGCCGGAGGTGCTGGAGGACGCCCGGGTGTGCAGCGAACGAGCCTGTTCCGAGCGCCGATTCTCGGCGTGTGTGCAGGCCTGGGTCGGCGCGCTATGACCGCTCCGTGGGCTCGAAGCAGCTGCCGCGCGTAGCGATCCTCGGTCTGCCCGAGGCAACGGCGTCCGTGATCTACGGCATGTTCGATCTGTTCTGCTCCGCTGGCCGTGATTGGGGTCTGGTCACGAATGGCGCTCCGGGGGACGCGCTGGTCGAGGTCGAGATCGTGTCGCGCCACTACGGCCAGGGCCCCCTCGAGGTAGCGAACGGCGCGCTGATCCGCCCGCAGCGGGGGCTCGACGCGCGGCGCTACGACGTCGTTTGCATCCCCGAGCTGGCGATTTCGCCGCGGGCAGCGCTCGACGGAAAGTTCGACGAGGAGCTCGGCTGGATCCAGACGCAGTTCGCCGGCGGCGCAATCGTGGCGACCGCGTGCTCGGGAGCCGTGTTGCTGGCCGCGGCGGGCCTGCTCGACGGGCTCGATGCGACGACCCACTGGGCATACTGCGACGCGCTCGAGCAGCGCTATCCGGCGATTCGTGTCCACCGCGACCGCGCGCTGGTCGCCTCCGGCATCGGGCAGCGCCTGGTGATGGCCGGCGGGGGCACCAGCTGGCTCGATCTGGCGCTGTATCTGCTGTCGCGGGTCGCGAGCATCGAGGTGGCCATGCAGGTGGCGCGGCTGAATCTGATCGACTGGCACGACCTCGGACAGGAGCCGTACGCGCGGCTCGTCAGCGCGCGACAGGTGGACGACGCCGTGATCGCGCGCTGCGTTTCGTGGATCGGCGAGCGCCCCACGGTCGAGGCGCCCGTCGCGTCGATGATCCGCGTGAGCGGCCTTGCGGAGCGCACCTTCAAGCGCCGCTTTCAGAAAGCCGTGGGCATGACGCCGCTCGCGTACGTGCACGCCTTGCGGCTCGAGCGCGCCAAGACACTGCTCGAAACGACCGAGCTCAAGCTCGAGCAGATCGCCGAAGAAGCCGGCTACGAAGACGCCGCGTTCTTCTCGCGGCTCTTCCGGCGCGCGGTCGGGTTAACGCCGGTCCGGTACCGCCGCCGCTTCGGCGCCCTCGGTCGCGCCGTTCGCGGACAGCGCTAGGCGCTGCCGCAGCCG
>JALYWZ010000454.1 GCA_030852505.1 Myxococcota bacterium
GAGCGAGCCGAGCTGACCCGGCTCGAGCGCCAGCGCAGGAACCAACCCCACGCCGATGCCACCCGCCGCGTACGCCAGCACCAGCGACACGCTCGGCACGTCGATGATGGACGCCGGCCGGATCGCCTGCTCTTCGAGGTAACGATCCAGCAATCGGCGCCCGAGGCTACCGGGGGCGAGGCGCAACACCGGTTCCTCCCGCAGCCGCTCGGCCACTCCGAGCGCCGTGCGTTCGTCTCCCCGACGCCGGGGCGCGACCCACGCGAACGGCTGCTCGAACAAGCGCCGCGCGGAGAGCCCCGCGCGCTCGCCCTGCACCGACACGATCGCCATCTCCACGTCCCCGCGCTCGAGCCGCGTCAGCGCTTCCTCCGAGTGCGCCGTGGAGATCTCGAAGGCGAGCGGCGCGCCCTGCTCTGCCAGGCTCTTCAACACCGGGATCAACAGCGGGCGCGCGAGGTAGTCGCTGGCGGCGATGCGCAAGCGCGTGGCACCGGCGCCGCCGAGCTCGCCGAACAGCCGGAACACGGCCTCCGCCTCGTCGAACAGGCGCGTGGCCGACGGCAGCACGCGTTCTGCGGCCTGCGTGAGCACCAGACCGCGACCGCGCCGCTCGAACAGCGGCACCTCGAGCGCGTCCGTCAGGTGTCGGATCTGCTGGCTCACCGCCGACGGCGTCTTGCCGAGCCGCTTGGCAGCGGCTCCCACGGAGCCCAGGCGCGCGACGGTCAGCGCGTCATAAAGTGCCGGAATCAGCGCTGGATCCATCGCAATAATGTAGTTTTTCTTACGTATTCGTCAAGAAAGTTTCATTGGACTTAACCGTCCCGCAAGTCAGATACTTCCGGAGTCGATCGCAACCCGGGCGCCCTGCCCGAGGAAGGCTGCTGCCGTGGGTAAGAACCTATTTCAGAAGGTCTGGGACGCACACAGCGTGCAAGTGCTGCCGAATGGACAGACGCAGGTGTTCATCGGCCTGCACCTGATCCACGAGGTCACGAGCCCGCAAGCGTTCGGCATGATGCGAGACCTCGGGCTCAAGGTGGCCCACCCGGAGCGCACCTTCGCCACCGTCGATCACATCGTGCCGACGGACACGCGCCTGCGCCCGTACCGAGACGGCCTGGCAGAGGGCATGATCGTGGCGCTCGAACAGGCCTGCAAGGAGTTCGGGATCCGCTTTTACGACGTGTCTTCGGGCCATCAGGGCATCGTGCACGTGATTGGTCCCGAGCTCGGCCTCACTCAACCGGGCATGACGATCGCCTGCGGCGATTCGCACACGTCGACGCACGGCGCGTTCGGCGCGATCGCCTTCGGCATCGGCACCACGCAGGTGCGCGACGTGCTCGCGACGCAAACGCTGAGCCTCGGCCCGCTCAAGGTGCGCAAGATCGAGGTCTCCGGCAAGCTCGCCCCGGGCGTGTACGCCAAGGACGTGATCCTGGACGTGATCCGGCGCCTGGGAGTGAACGGCGGCACCGGCTACGCCTACGAATACGCCGGGGACGCGATCGCAGCGCTCGGCATGGAAGAGCGCATGACGCTCTGTAACATGTCGATCGAGGGCGGCGCGCGCGTCGGCTACGTAAACCCCGACGACACCACTTTCGACTATCTGAAGGGCCGCGAGCACGCGCCGAAGGGCGAAGCCTGGGACAAGGCAGTCGCCTACTGGCGCTCGCTCGCCTCCGACCCCGACGCGACCTACGACGACGTGGTGAAGATCGACGCGGCGGAGATCGCGCCGACCGTGACCTGGGGCATCAACCCGGGTCAGGCCATCAGCGTGAAAGAGCGCGTGCCGCGCGCCGAAGACGCCGGGAGCGAGGCCGAGCGTGCCTCGATCAAAGAAGCGCTCGACTACATGCAGCTCGAAGCCGGCGCACCGATCGAGGGCGTACCCGTCAACGTCGCATTCATCGGCAGCTGCACCAACGGCCGGCTCTCGGACTTCCGCGAAGTCGCCAACTACCTGCGCGGCAAGAAGGTGGCCTCGGGTGTGCGGGCCCTGGCCGTTCCGGGCTCGATGTCGGTGGCGCGCGCGGCCGAAGCCGAAGGCCTCGACGCCGTGTTCCGCGAAGCCGGCTTCGAGTGGCGGCAGCCGGGCTGCTCGATGTGCCTGGCCATGAACCCCGACAAGCTGATCGGCCGCGAGCTCTGCGCCTCCTCCTCGAACCGCAATTTCAAGGGCCGCCAGGGCAGCCCCACCGGACGCACCGTGCTGATGAGCCCGGTGATGGTGGCCGCCGCCGCGGTCAGCGGCCGCATCGCCGACGCCCGCGAAGTCTTCGGTATCTCCCGCTCGAGCTGAAAGGACCAAAACGACCATGGCACTCGCAAAGATCAGCTCCGTGACCGGCCGGGCCGTGTACGTCCCGGGCGACGACATCGACACCGATCGGATCATCCCCGCGCGCTTCATGAAGTGCGTGACCTTCGACGGTCTCGGCGCTTACCTCTTCAACGACGTGCGCCGGACCGAGGACGGCGCGAGCAAGAATCACCCGATCGACGATCCGCGCCACCAGGGCGCGAGCATCCTGATCAGCAACAACAACTTCGGGTGCGGCTCGTCGCGCGAGCACGCACCGCAGGCGCTGGCCAAGCACGGCTTCAAGGCCGTGATCGCCGAGAGCTTCGCGGAGATCTTCTTCGGCAACTCGACGACGCTCGGCATGCCGTGCGTCTCGCTCGGCCACGACGCGATCCTGAAGCTCGCCGGAGCCGTCGAGCAAAACCCGGCGCTCGAGGTCACGATCGATCTCGAGTCGCAGACCGTGCGCGCCGGCTCGCTCAGCCTGCCCTTCACCATGAAGTCGAGCGCGCGCGAGGCGCTGGTGAGCGGCCAGTGGGACCCGATAGGTCAGCTGCTCGACGGCAAGAGCAAGACCGAGAAGCTCGCCGCCCAGCTGCCTTACCTGCATTTCTGAGTGCTGCTCCGTGGCCTCCGAGCGCGATCTGTCGTGGATGGCGGTCGCGCTCGAAGAGGCCGACCGGGCGACGCTGCACGCCGACGTGCCGATTGGCTGCGTCGTGATCTCCGGATCCGGAGAAGAGCTCGCTCGCGATCACAATCGCCGCGAGGCGCTCGCCGATCCGACCGCTCACGCCGAGGTGCTGGCGCTGAAGGCCGCAGCGGCTCGGCTCGGCAGCTGGCGGCTGGAGGGCGCGACCGTGTATTCCACGCTCGAGCCGTGCCCGATGTGCGCCGGTGCGCTCGTGTTGTCACGCGTCGCCCGTGTCGTCTACGCCGCGCGTGATCCGAAAGCGGGCGCCATCGATTCGCTGTTCTCGCTCGGAACGGACAACCGCCTGAATCACACCTTCGCCGTCGAACGCGACGTGCTCGCCGACCAGAGCCGCGCGCGCCTGAGCGCGTTCTTCAAGGCGTTGCGCGCCGAGGGGCAGAAATAGGCCGTCAGCCTACGGCCCGCCGTGGGCGGCTCTTTCGAGCTCCCTTGGCGGCTCGTCCTCGTAGTTCGTCGAATCACCGAGGGCGCCGGTGGGGCCGGAATCGGGACTGGCAGCTCCGGCGCTCGGGACGCGAAAGCGGATCTCTTCGGCGAGGCCGGCTTCGAGCTCTTCGTCCGTGATGCGGTTTCGGGTGCGGGCGATCTGCATCAGCTTGCGCAGATAGGCCGCCCAACGCTCGGACAGAGCGCCGTCCGGCCGAAAATGCGATGAATCCGGCTTCGGCAGGATCGAGGAGAGGTACAGCGCCTGCCCGAGTGACAGCTCGGAGGGCTCTTCGTCGAAGTAGTGACGCGCGGCGCGCTTCACTCCGTAGATGCCCGGGCCGTACTCGATGACGTTCAGGTACAGCTCCATCAGCTCGTGCTTCGATAGCTCCTGTTCCAGCAGCACCACCAGCACCGCCTCCTGGAGCTTGCGCGAAATCGTCTTCTCGGAGCCGAGGTACAGGTTCTTCGCGAGCTGCATGCTGATCGTGCTCGCGCCGCGCAGGTAGCGACCGGCGATCAGGTTGTCGCGGAGCGCGCTCTCGAGCGCGCGCGCGTCGAAGCCACGATGCCGGAAGAAGCCGCCGTCCTCGCTGATCGTGACGGCCGTCTCCAGGTTCGGCGAAATGTCCTCGTACGGCGTCCAGTCGGCGGATCCGGGGCCGCTCTCGATCGCCATCGGCTGCCCGTCAGGGCCCTTGACCTCGCGCAGCCAGCTGTTGCGGAAGCGGCGCGGCGAGATCGCCGGCGGCACGGTCACGACGCGACAGCGGTTCGCGAGCTCGAGCTTGGTGCGCGTCGCCGACGGCTTCTTGCTGTCGTACTCGGCGGACACGCTGATCGCGAACGTCCCGTCGAGCGCAATGCCCGCGAGCAACGGTGCCATGCCCTGCGGCAGCGCCTCGTACAGTGACGCGCAGGCCACGGCCGGTACGGAGGCGCCGATCTTGAAATAGGTGCGCTCGCTCGAGCGCTCGAGCTCGCCGCTCACGGTCGCGCGCACCTCACCCATGGCGAGCTCCGCGTCGCTGACGGTAAACCGTGAACCGTCGAGACGCCCCGTCGCGGCCCCCCGCCACCCGACGTCGATGCCGCTGATCTCGGAGGACGAAATGGCCTTGCGATACAGCCGCGCTCGGGACAACCGGCCGCGCCCCTTCAGCTCGACCTCACCCCCGGGCGCGAGCACGAGCTTCGTCTCCGCCTCGATCAGGGCCTCCTGCACGCCACGCAGGCCAAAGCTGCCCTCTTCCACGCCGAGCGCCGAAAGGGTGACCGGACCGCCGCTCAACTCGAGCTCGATCGGACCCGGCTGAAAGCGTGCGCGCGCGCGGACCGTGAGCGGTGTGCCCGCGACCTTCGCCGCAGGGTGCGGCACGATCGCGAGCGAGAGCGCGTCGCCTTCGCGCTTCAGGTCCGCGCTGCTCGGGCCGATGCGCACGCGCTCACCCGCACGCCTCACCTC
>JALYWZ010000455.1 GCA_030852505.1 Myxococcota bacterium
CCTCGCCCGCGACGCGCGCAACGATCACGTGCTGGCCGAGCTCGTTCGCGTCGGAGCCGGGCCGCGGAAAGGCTTCGGCGGCTTCGAAGCCCGCCGCGAGCAGCGCCTCGACCCAGGTCGGCGGCGGCAAGAGCGGGTTGTCGGTGCGCAAATCGTCCGCGAAATGCTGCCAGCCTTCGATCAGGCCGGTGGTGATGTCGAACCAGTCGAGGTGGGTCGTGGACTCGACCAGCACCAGCACGCCGCCCGGCGCGAGCAGCCCGTGCAAGCGGCGTAGCGCCGCGCGAAGGTCGACGCTGGCGTGCACCGCGTTGGCCGAGACGATGACGTCGAAGCGCTCTCCAGCGTGTCCGACCGGCGCCTCGTCTTTGTCGAGATCGAAGCGCGCCGTGGTCAAGTAGGGGTAGTCGGCGAAATGCGTGCGGGCTCGATCGAGGAAGATGTCGGACACGTCGCTGAACAGGTAGCGCGTCCGCTCCGCGGGCAGCACCGGTAACAACGAGCTCGTGGTCCCTCCGGTACCGGCGCCCACCTCGAGCACCCGCAGCGTGCGGCCCTCCGGCAAGGCCTGCGCGAGCTCTTCGAACGCGGCCGCGGCCAGGCCGTTGACGTAGCGCATCGTCGTCGAACGCTCGTACAGGTCGCGGGCGAGCTCGAACGAGCCGCCGGGGAACAAGGTCTCGAGCGGGCTCTCGCGGCCGGTGAGCACGTCCGCCGCGAGCGCGCAGCAATGCTTGAAGTACGCGAATAGCTGGCGATTGTCGGCGAAGGCGCGCTCGGCCTCGGCCCACAGCGCGTCGAGCCCGGTCGGGGTCAAGGCAGCCGGCGCGCGGTACTGCTCGCCGTCGCGTTCGAGCGAGCCTTGCTCCACGAGGCCGTCGAGCCAGCGCTTGACGAGGTGCCGGTACGCGCCGCCGATCTTCGCTCGTTCGAGCACGGCTTCGAGCGTGTGCGCCTCACCCGCGGCGTTGAACAGGCCCGCGCCGCACAAGACCGCCGCGGCGTTCTCGCGGGTGAGCCGCGCGAGCAGCCGCCATTTTTCGGGGTACGAAGCGGCCGCGAGATCCAACGGCCCGCGCAGGGATTCGCGCTCGAGCTTGTGCGCGAACCGCTGCCAGCGGTCGCGCACGCTGCTCCGCGGCTGCGCAGATCGGCCGAAAGTCGCCGACCAGTGCCGATCTCTCCGGAAGGGGTACGCGGGCAACGCGAGCCGGCGCGGCGCGCTCCGTCCGTCGAAGCGCGCCCAGTCGATCTCCGCGCCGCCGACGTACAGCCGCGAGAGGCTCTCGAGCAGGTCCGACCAGGCCGGACGATCCCTCCGCAACGACGGCAGCCATTCGACGCTGGCAGAGACGCACTCCGCACCGAGGCCGAGCAGCACCGGGTGCGGCCCGACCTCGACGAAATGGGTGATGCCCTGACGCACCGCCGCCTCGATGGACTGCGCGAAGTGCACGGGGCGCCGCATGTGCGAAACCCAGTATTCGGTGCGCCCGACCTGGTCCAGGCCCGCCACGCCGCCCGTCAAGTTGGAGACGAACGCGCAGCGCGGCGACGTCCACTTCACGCGCTCGAGCGCCGCAGTGAGCCCGGGGATCAGCGGCTCGACGCGCGGAGAGTGCGACGCGTAGGGCACGCGCAGCAGCTTGGCCCGAATGCCGCGCGCCTCGAAGCGGGCCAGCAGCGCTTGCACCTGGGAGCGCTGACCGCTCACGACCACGTTCTCCGGCCCGTTGTAGGCGCCGATCGCGATCTCGCCGCCGAGCGCCGCGATCTCGGCGGAGACGGCTTCGGGCGAAGCGAACACGGCTCCCATGCCGCCGCCGGGCTCGAGCTCGTCGGTGAGCCGCCCGCGCTCGGCCACGAGCGCGAGGCCGTCTTCGAGCGAGAACAATCCGGCTACCTGAGCCGCGGCGTACTCGCCGAGGCTGTGGCCGAGCACCGCGTGCGGCTCGATCCCCCACGAGCGCCACAACTCCGAGAGCGCGTACTCGACGGCGAACGTGGCGGGCTGGGCGTAGAGGCTGCGGTCGAGCGGCGAGGCCTCGCCTTCCGCAAACATCGCGTCGAGCAGGCCGCGCGGCAGCTTGCGGTCCAGCACCGCGGCGCACGCGTCGATCGCCGAGCGGAACACCTCCGACGTCTCGTACAGACCGCGCGCCATGCCCGGCGATTGCGCGCCGTGACCCGTGAACAGGAAAGCGATGCGCGGTCGGACGGCGGCGTCCATCTGGCCCGTAGCGAGCGCCGGGTTCGGCGTGCCTTGGCGGTAGGCGGCGAGCCCCTGCGACAGCTCGCGCGCGTCTTTGCCGACGATCGCCAGGCGATGCTCGAGCTGAGCGCGGCCCGCGCTGGCGGTGAAGCAGAAATCGGCGAGCGACTCATCCGGCTCTTGCTCGAGGCGTTGCTGGTAGCTCTGGGCGAGCTCGCGCAACGAGGCCTCGGAGCGCGCCGAGAGCGCGAGCAGCTCGAGCGGCCGGCGCGGCGTCTGAGAGGCTGCCTCGGCCGGAACCCGAGGCGGCGGCGCCTCAAGGATCACGTGGGAGTTCGTGCCGCTGAAGCCGAAGGAGCTCAGCCCCGCCAAGCGCCGCCCGCCGATCTCGGGCCACGGCTCGGTCGCGGTCGCGACGCGGATCGGAGGCGTCCAGTCGATCAGCGGATTCGGGGTCTGGAAATGCAGGCTCGGAGGGATCTCGCGCCGCGACAGCGCCACGAGCAGCTTCAACAAGCCTGCAACGCCTGCGGCCGCTTCCAGGTGTCCGAAGTTGGTCTTGACCGAGCCAATCACGAGCGGCTGCGACGGATCGCGCTCGCTGCACAGCACGGCGGACAGCGCGCCGACCTCGATGGGATCGCCGAGGGACGTGCCCGTGCCGTGCGCCTCGACCACGCCGATCTCCCGGCCCGATACGCCGGCCTGGGCGAGCGCTGCGCGGATCACCGCCTCTTGCGCGGGCCCGTTCGGTGCGGTGAGCCCGCCGCTCTTGCCGTCCTGGTTGATCGCGGAACCGCGGATCACCCCGAGCACGCGATCCCCATCGGCGAGCGCGTCCGAGAGCCGCCGCGCCACGATCACCGCGCAGCCCTCGCCGCGCACGTAGCCGTCGGCTGCGGCGTCGAAGGTCTTGCAGCGACCGTCGGGCGCCATCATCCGCGCCTTGGAGAAGTTGATGTTGAGCTCGGGCGTGAGCACCAGGTTCACGCCGCCAATCAACGCCAGATCGCAGTCGCCCCCTCGCAAGCCCTGACAGGCCAGGTGCAACGCCACGAGCGAAGACGAGCAAGCGGTGTCGATCGCCACGGCGGGGCCGAGCAACCCGAGAAAATACGAGATGCGTCCGGCGGCGACGCTGTAGGCGTTGCCGGTGCTCACATAGGCGTCGATCGCCTCGGGATCGGCGAACAGCGCGCGGCCGTAGTCGCCGTTGGCGATGCCCAGATAGACGCCTGTGCGCGTGCCGGCCAGCGACGCGGGCGAATGTCCCGCGTCCTCGATCGCCTGCCACGCCACCTCGAGCAGCAGCCGTTGCTGCGGATCCATGCTGGCGGCCTCGCGCGGCGAGATCCCGAAGAACTCGGCGTCGAAGCGATCCACGTCTTCGAGGAAGCCGCCGAAGCGCGTGGTCATCTTGCCGGGCGCGTCGGGATCCTCGTCGTAGAGCCGGCTCAGGTCCCAGCGGCTCGCCGGGATCGGCGTGATCGCGTCGGTGCCGGAGAACAACAATCGCTCGAAGCCGGCCAGATCGACGACTCCGCCCGGCAAGCGCAGGCCGACGCCCACGATCGCGATCGGTTCGCGGGCGCGTTCGAGCTCGCTGCGGAGCCCGCGGATTTCGAGCAGCGCCCGCTTGATCGGCGTGAGCGTCTTGTCTTCGGGTGCCTCAGGCGCCATGCGTTCTCCGTTCGGATGCCTCGAGCTCCTGCAACAGGAGCGCCTCCGCCTCTTCGTCCGAGAGGCTCGCGATTTCCCGCTCTGCCGCGAGCTTCTCGGTATCCTGAAGGGCTGAATCACTGGCTCGCGTGTCCGCATCGAGCGAGAGCAGGCGCCACAGGTGATCGGCGAGCGCGTCCAGCGTGGGGTAGTCGAAGAGCAGCGTCGCGGGCAGCGCCGCGGCCGTCGAGCGCGCCAGCACGTTGCGGAGCTCGACCGCCATCAGCGAGTCGAGGCCGACGTCCTTCAGCGGGACCCCAGGGTTCAGGGGCGTGCTGCGGTCGAGACCGACGACGTGGAGCGCGCGGTCCGCGAGGTGCGTGATCAGCGCGGCTCGGCGCTCCGCCGGCGGAACGGCTTGGAGGCTCATCAGCAGCGGCGGCGCCTCGTCCTTGCCAGCCTTGGCCGTCGACTTCTGTTCGGCGCGCACGGCGAAGAACGAGCGGTCGGCGCCGGGCGCGAGGCTCGCCAAAAACCGGCTCCAGTCGATGGACACGATCGCGGCGTGCGCCACTCCCTCGCGCAACAGGCGTTCGAGCGCTGGAAAGGCCTGCTCGGGGCTGAGCTTGCCGAGGCCGCGCTTGGCCCACACGTCGCTGCCTCGAGCCGCGAGCTCTGCCGCC
Source organism: Myxococcota bacterium (assembly GCA_030852505.1). Lineage (GTDB taxonomy): Bacteria > Myxococcota_A > Polyangia > Polyangiales > Polyangiaceae > PMG-095. Next base: position 4,555 of record JALYWZ010000455.1, read on the forward strand.
ATGCCCGCCCCCGCCCACGAGCCCCAGGACACGCTGAGCGCGGGCAACCCGAGCCGCCGGCGGCAAAGCGCGAGCGCGTCGAGCTCGGCGTTGGCCGCAGCGTAGGTGCTCTGACCCGGCGCGCCGAGCAGCGGCCCCGCCGCCGAGTACAGCACGAAGAAATCGAGCGACTGATCGCGCGTGAGCTCGTGCAACACGAATGCGCCGCGCGCCTTGGGACCGAGCACGGCTTCGGCCCGGGCGGGGTCTTGGCGGACGAGCGGTGCGTCGTCCACGACGCCGGCGGAGTGCACCACGCCGCGCAGCGGACGCCCGCTCTCGGCGATCGACGCGAGCAGCGCGGCCATCGCCGCGCGATCGGCGACGT
>JALYWZ010000456.1 GCA_030852505.1 Myxococcota bacterium
GCGTTGACGGCGTCGGCGATCTCTTGATCCGAGAAGTCGGCGCCCGGTCGATTGGTGATCGCCGCCAGGCTCTCGTCGATGGTCTTCTGCACCTTGCGCAGCAGCCGGACGGTATCGGCGCTGCGCGCTTCGCTCAAGAACGGCCAGAGGCGCGGCGTCGAGACGGCGCGGCGCAGCTCGCGCTCCTTTTCCGGAATCGACAGCGCGCTGACGACCTGTGAGAAGTACGCGTTGCTGGCGAAGCGGGACAGCAGGTGCAGCTTTTCGGTGCACTCGGGCTGCCTTCCTTGCTCGCCGAGCCACGGCCGATGGCCCTGGCAGTCGGGAAGCACTCGATCCTCGCGCGCTTCGGCCATGGAGCGGCGCGCGCCACAGCTTCCGCATCGAACCACGATCTCGCTGAAGTCGCCGGACGGCCCTTCTTCGAGAAACAGGTCCCGGCCTTCGCAGTCCCGGGAGTTTTCCGTCTTGCCGTGCACGAACCACCTCCACGGGAACTCGTCGAGGTGGCCTTGCTTGCACGTCGCGACGAAGCGCACCGGGACTACGTCCGAGGTTTTGGTGCCCGTGCAGCGGTGACGGTACTTTTCGCCCTTCTTCTCCAGGTTCTTGCGTGCCTCGAGGGCGCGGCAGCCCTGGCATACGAACCAGGTCGGAAACTCGGCGACCTGGATGCCGCTCTTGAAGGTCGGAGCGGAGTCGTCGCCAGCGGGGCCCGTGCGAAAGCAGCTTTCGCGGGCGAGCTCGACGCCAATGGTCTTGGCGCGCGGTGCCACCTGCGCGCGCAGGCGTGGCTCGTCGAGCGCCGGCAAGGGTTTCGACGCATCGAATCGCCAATAGTCGAGGCCGCCGATCAAGACGGCGTGGTCGATCAGGTCGACCATCGCTCCGGGGCCGAAGGTGGTAACGAGCTGGCTCAGTCGGATCTTGCCTTGCGGCGGCTCCTGCGGTCCCTTGCCGCGCCCGTTCGCCATCATGCACCTCCTTTGGTGCCGGCGGGTTCGAACGGCCCGAGCTTGGTTTTGAGCCAGAGGTGTGCTGTTTCTTCAACGTCGCGCATGGAGGTTGGGGCTCGGAATCGGCTCTCGGGTGAGCCCGGCGGTGGCGCATCTTTGTCGAGGGCTGTGTAGAGCAACGGCGGACCGCCGGTCTTGTCCTTGTCGAAGCGTGAGTAGCGGCGTTTGGTGGCCTCCGAGTCCGTGCTCTGCACGATGGAGAGCCAGGTCTCGAGCAGGTTCTGGCCGCGCTTCTCGAGCTGGGCGATGAGCTCCGCTTCCATCGCGGGGGTGAGCCCTGCATGGCCCGCTCCGCGAGCCGTGATGGCGCGGATCACGTGCTCGACGATCTCCCGGTGCCGCTGCACTTCCAGAGCGCCCGAGCCGGGCGTGAGATCGGGATGCGAGAAGCGCACCATCGCGACCAGGGTGCCGGCGAGCCCGCGGTCGAGAGCAGGCCCCGAGAACGGCGTGACGCTCGTCGCTTCGACGTAGCGGTAGAAGCTCTGGTGATAGGCCGCGAAGCGCTCGTAGTGGGAGCGGTCGCGCGGCTTGTGCACGTTCATGCAGGTGACGACCAAGCCTGGCCATTGAAGCTCGCGGCCGACGCGGCTCGTCGCCTGAATGTACTCGGCCGTCGTCTTCGGCTGGCCCGCCACTACCATCAAGCCGAGGCGAGGGATGTCGACGCCTACCGAGATCATGTTGCTCGAGAGCAGGACATCGACGTGTTCCTTGTCCGCAAAAGGCTTATTCAGACGGTCCTTGGTCTGCTTCACCTTGCCGGTGCTCTCGCGGCTCGTGAGCTCGAGCGGCTCCCGGTCGAGCTCGCGATTCTTGAACCAAGGATGCGGACCGGTGGCAGCGAGCGGGCGGAAGCGCTCCGCTTCTCCGGTGCGCACGCGGAGCTCGTCGTCGACCAAACGGCGCATGCCGCCGAGCTCTCGCAAGCTGTTGAAATAGCCAGCGAGCGTCATGTACGCGTCTGCGGGCTGACCGGGAGGGCCGCTCGGCTGATAGGCGTACGTCGCTGCGGCGATCAGCGCGCGGTAGGTGCGCAGCAAGATCGCCTTCATGGCTTTGCCTTGCGCCGCGACTCCCACGTAGAGCCGGCCCGGGTTCTTCAACTCCGGATCGACCAGCGAGAAGTACGTGTCCATCGCGTTGATGCCTGGCGGCGGGAACACGCACACTTCGGGGCTGCGACCGTAGAGCGCGCGAATTTGTTGGGTCGCGCGCCGGACCGTCGCGGTGGCGGCAATCACCTTCGGGCGCACGCTGTGTCCCTCGAGCTCGCGGGTCGAGAGGTAATCGACCGCGGTCTCGTAGAGGCCCACCAACGTGCCCAGCGGTCCGGAAATGAGGTGCAGCTCGTCCTGCACGATCAGATCCGGAGGGAGCGCGCCGCGCGGCAGCTTGGTCGCCGTCGGGGGCAGCTTGCCATCCAGCGGATTGTAGAAGACGCGCCCCGAGCGCCCGGTCACCTTGCCGAACAACTTCCCCGCCTCCCCGCGCCAGGGCAACATCGCAAACTTGTCGACCGTCCCGATCAAGAAGCACGGCAGTTCGCGGTAAACCTGTTCATCCACGAACACCACTGGAATACCGTCGGGGTGATTCCGGGCCGCAAACTCGCACTGGTCATTGGGGCACGCGACGCGCACTTCGTCGGGGTTCTTTTGGGTGGCGCGACCGCCCGCCAGCAGCGTCAAGCTCGAGGACCCGAGCTCCACCCGGCACCACGGGCAGGTATTGACCGGGCACGGGTTCTGGCCGGAGCCTGCCTTGTAGCGGGTCACTTCGACGGAGACTTGCTCCATCGTGTTCGACGTCGCGCTGCGGCCGACCCAGAGCCCCACCGCGAAGCGCTCCTGACCGAGCCGCGCGGGCGTCTTTCGTCGCAGGGATTCGAGCGCGCACACCAGCGTCGCGGCGCGGCCGAGCTGATCGAGCGTGAGGAGACGGAGTGTGTAGCGGAGCAGCACCGAGACCCCGAGCCCGCCGTGCGCCTCGCGCTGGGAGCGTAGTCGCCGCAGCAACAACGTCACCGCGATCACGCCTAGGTAAGCCTCGGTCTTGCCGCCGCCCGTGGGGAAGAAGACCAGCTCGGCGCGCTCCCGGTCCGGGTGCTTGGGATCGGCGATGCCAGCCAAGTTGAGCAGCACGAACGCCAGCTGAAACAGGCGCCACTCTGGCCCGCGGTCGGCCGCGTACCCCTCGGGACGGCGCTGGCGAGCCGACAGGGCCATCGCCCGATTCGCCAGACAGAACGCCTCGCGCACCTCCGCGTCGTTCGCGAGCAGCTCGATGCCCTCTTTGAGCCGCGCTCGAGCGCGCTCGGCGCTGGCGATCAGCGTGGTGCGTGACTCTTCGCGCAGCGGCGAGTCGAGCGGGATGGCACGTTGGTCTTCGAGCCAGCGGCCATAGCCTTCTGGCAGCTCGCCCAGGTGTTTGCGTACGTCCTCCGCGGAGCCGAGCGACGCGAGCGCCTCCATCGACACCGTCACGCCTTTGGCCTCGCGCGGGATCACCCGGCGCACTTCGTACTTCGGCACCCAGCAGGTGCGGACGCGGGTCACCGACGCTTCCCCGTCTGGCACGTGCGCTGACACGCCGTGGCCCACCGCGTACTCGCAGCACGCGCGGTACTGCAGATCGGCGAGCAGCTCGTCGGAGTCCGAGCTCTGCTCGTCCGACCAATCCGGACGCGCCACGAACCCCGCCGGACACTCGAGCTCGAGCTCCACCTGGAACACGAACGCTTCGTCCGCGTAGCCCTTCTGCGTCTCCGGAGCCCGCTGGTTCACCAGGAACACCGTCACCGCCAGCGTCCCCGGAGCGATCCCCCGCACGCCGTCGAGCGGCTGCACCTGCCCGACCAAGCACAAGCCGCGGCTGTTCGGCACCGCCACGCCGTCGCCGGAGAGCTCGCCCGACAGCAGATCCAGCGACTGGCTGACGGGCGGCATCGGCACGCGCTTCCAGATCTTGCGCTTCTTGTCGCGGCGCGGAGGGTCCTCGTCCACCCGTTGATAGTCTGCGTAACGCACCGTCGCGCGCAGCGTCGTGGTGCCAGGCGGGACGAACACCGACAAGCCCATCGAAGCCGGCAAGATGTTGCGCCGCTTCGGCTCCGGCTCGGGGTTGCCGCCCTCTTCCTCGGACTCATCGTCCCCCGCGCCGAGCTCTTCGGGCCCCTCGTCTTCCTCGGGCACGCGCCCCGCTTCAGGCGCCAGGTAGCCGGTGAAGTACCAGCGCGACGGCGGCAGCTCGAGCTCCTCCACGCTATCCATCCCGTCGCTCGGCGTTCCGTCCGGAAGAGGCAGCCCGCGGCGAAACGGCCCGATCAAGTCGGCCTCCAACGCCCTCACCAGATGCGCCCGCGGACCCAGGGTGTCACTCATCACGACCCGGCATCGTCTCCGGAGTCGGGCTGGGCGTAAAGGCCCGGTTTGCTCCGATTTGCACGGCCGACGCAGTGTGGCCCGCCGAGGGTCTAGCTCTTGCTCGCTTCAAGGAAGCTCGTCCAGATCGGCGACGGCGAAATGGCTCATTCTACGGTTTCAGCTGGAGCGTTCGGCGAATCGTAACCTGTGGTCCCATCCACGTCGGAAAGTTGCGCCCCTTCACTACGTTCGAGATGCAGCTTGCGCACGAGCCGGCATCGCCGATGCGTCCATGCGGCGCCACCCTCTCCCCGCGTTTCACCGCACCCGACAGCGAGAGCACCTTGACATCCGAAACTTGACCGGTCCCACCAATGACGATCTGGATAGATGCGGAGCTTGTGGTTCCATCGCACGCCTCGTCGCACAAAGCCGCTGTCTCCCTGTCAATTGGGTGCAGTTCCCAAACTGCTGACGGAAAACAAAGCGATTTCGATCGCTTAGCGCGAGCGGGTTGAAGGTAGGGGCTCAGTTCCGG
>JALYWZ010000457.1 GCA_030852505.1 Myxococcota bacterium
CGGAGAGGTGGGCGGGGTCGAGGCGCCGCCGCCGGAGCTCGAATTGGGGGGCGAAGCGGGCGACGTCGCGCCGCCGGTCGAGCTCGGGTTCGGCGGCGTGGTCGGGGGAGGCTCCGGGGAGCCGCTGCTCATGCAGGCACCGTCGACGCACTGCGCGGAGGGGCCGCACGAGTCTTCGTCGACTTCACCGTCGCAATCGTCGTCGAGCAGATTGCAGGTCTCCGGCAGGGGCGTGCCGGGCGTGCAGCTCGTTTCGCTGCAGGTGACGCTGTCGCGCAGGCACCAGCCCTCGCCGCACTGGGGTCGCACGCGCTCGTCGGTGCGGCCGTCGCAGTCGTCGTCCACGAGGTTGCAGACTTCGACGGCGTTCGGGTGGCGCTTCGGATCGTTGTCGTCGCAGTCGTTGCGCTCCGCTGCGTAACCCTCGAGCGGGACACAGCCGATCACGGATTCACCGGAGAAAGCCGCGTACCCGTCCCCGTCGGCGTCGGGCCAGAGCTCGACCGGATCGGCGTCCTCATCGACGACCTGGTTGCAGTTGTCGTCCTTCTCGTTGCAGCGCTCGGGCGCGCCGGGATGGATGTAATCGAAGGTATCGTCGCAGTCGTCGCTCGTGAGGGAGTAGCCCTCGGGCGCTTCGTCCGTGCAGCCCTCGGTGGTCGGGTAGTCGAGCGCGCCGAAGCCGTCGCGATCCGCGTCGAAGAAATAAGTGCGCGCCTCGCAGCCGAACGCCCGGGCGTAGCGGGTGGATCCGGGAGTATCGCCCGACGAACGACGGTCGTTGTTGGAGGCCACGGCGTAGGCCTCGAAATGCACGGCGCCCGGCTCGGCCGGCGCTTGCCAGCCGAAGCGAAAGCTGACGCTGCCGTTGGTCCCGGCCTTGGGCGCCGAGTGCAAGAAGCCGTCACTCGTGAGCTTCAGCCCTTCCCCCTCGATCGTCCGCAGCTGTCCGATGTCCGGCGTGGGCACGAACAGCCCTGCGGTCGAGAGTCCGGCATGCTCGATCGTCACTCGAAAGGTCACGACCGCTCCGGGCTCGAAGCGCTCGGGATCGGGCGTGAACGTGATCTCGGTGTTCGGCGCTGCGGCGTGGCAGCCTTCGCAGCCGTTGGCGGCGACCCCGTTGGAACGCGCCCAGCCGTTTGCGGGAGCCAGCATCAAGAAGACTGCGGGGAGGAGCGAGCTCTTCGCTCGCGCGCGGAAGGTCCGTGCGGGCATGCGAGCTTCGAGTGTCGCACGATCGACGGAAGCGGCAGGGCTCGAGCCGGCGGGTTTCGCGGTTCGGCGCGAGGCTTGCGGCCGGCCGCTCCAGCAGCACGTTTCCAGCGCGGCCGCCCAGATGCGCCGATTTTGCCGTGGTTTTCGAGGATTTCGGAATAGTTCCGACCTTCGAGCGCGCCAGCAGGTCATGTAGGTGCATGATTCGAGAATGCGAGGCCAGCTCCGTCGCATGACCCGTTCACGATTCGTCCACACCGCGCGCTCGTGCGTCGAGGCGAGCTTGCTCGCTCTGCTGATCGCCAATTGCTCGAGCCAGGAGAGCGGCTCGGAACCGAACCCCCCCAGCACTGGCGGGAACGGAAGCGGCGGTGCCGCGAGCACGGCGACGGGCGGCGCGCTCGTGAGCAGCGGCGGGGCAAGTCCGAGCGGCGGAGCCGGCTTCACCGGTGGTGCGTCCGTGACTGGCGGGAGAGCGGCGAGCGGCGGCGGTCGCGCCAGTAGCGGTGGTGCCGCGCCCGAGACCGGCGGTTCGCCAGCCATGGCCGGTGCGACGGCGAGCGGTGGCGCGACAGCGAACGGTGGCAAGGCGTCCGGTGGAAGCTCGAACAGCGGCGGCTCGATCAGCGTTTCCGGTGGCGCGACGAACGGCGGCAGCGGCGGAAGCGTGTTCGACCCCGCCTTCATTCTGGGCGCCGACATCTCCAGCGTTCAGGAAGGAAAAGCCACGTTCGAGGACACGGACGGTCGAGCCAAGACCATCTTCGAGCTCCTGAAAAACCACGGCTTCAACTACATCCGCTTGAAGACCTTCGTCGATCCCGACGCCCCTTACGGCTACTCCTCGAAGGAGAACGGCTGCAGCGGCTTCGACGAGCCCTTCGGCGACAAGGCGCATGTGATCGCCTTCGGCAAGCAAGCCAAGGACGCGGGCATGGGGTTCTTGCTCGACTTCCACTACAGCGACACCTGGGCCGATCCCGGCAACCAGATCATCCCCGACCCCTGGCGCGGCGCGTCGAACATCGGCGAGCTCGCCGGCTTCGTGAAGGCCTACACGAAGGACGTGATCGCGAGCGCCGTCGCGGCCGGCGCGCGGCCCGACATGGTCCAGATCGGAAACGAAATCACGCCCGGGATGTTGATGCACGTACCCGGGGCCAGCACCGATTGCTGGGGCAACAACCCGGAGCGCGCGCCGGTGGGCGGCGGCACCGGCAACTGGGACAACCTCGCCGCGCTGCTCAAAGCGGGCATCGAGGGCGTGCGCGAGGTCGACGCCGGCATCCAGATCATGCTCCACGTCGAGAACACCGACGACCTCGCGGGTGTGCGGCGCTGGGTCGACAGCGCGCTCGCGCGCGACGTCGACTTCGACGTGCTCGGTCTGTCTTGCTACGTCGCTTTCCAGGGCGCGCCCTCGGTCTGGAAGGCCACGTTCACCGATCTCGCCAGCCGCTACCCGGACTTGAAGTTCGCGATCGCCGAGTACAACCCCGAGCGCGAGCAGGCCAACCGCATCATGAAGGAGCTGCCGAACGGCCGCGGCCTCGGCACCTTCTTCTGGGAGCCCACCCGCAGCGGCGAATGGGGCGACGCCCTGTTCGACTGGCAGGGCAACACGGGCACCGCCAAACAGGCCGACTTCGCCGTATACGACGGACTGCGCGAATACCTCGGGATCTGATCGCGCTGAAATTCACCCAATCGCCGTGCGGCAAAATGCGGCTCTGGCGGCGTTAGACAGCCGAGTACCCTCGCTCCATGGCCGCTTTAGCGACGGGGCGGAGCGCGAACGAATCGCGGCGGGATGTTCGGCACTTGTTCCTGCGCGCCGCGCAGGCGTTGCGCGCGGCGAAGAATGCTTACCGCGAGGGCGGCGTGGTCGCCGTGGAGCGGTTGGCGTCGGACGCGGCGTACTGGCGCTTCAGCCCCCGCGTCCGGCGTTGGGCGCGGGAGTTACCGCGCCAGGAAGCCGCCGATCGCGCCTTCGATGCGTACTACGGCACCGACACCGCCGGAGAAGAGCTCCTCGAAAATCTGGGGATCGCCTCCGGCGACGTGGCGCGCGGAAACGGCAGGTACAGGCCGGTCTGGTCCGACGTGTTCCACCAGGCGCTCGCGACGCTCGGGCTCGACTGCGAGCGGTTCACCTTCGTGGACTACGGCTCCGGCAAGGGCAAGGCGCTGTTGCTCGCGTCGGACTACCCGTTCGAAGAGATCCTCGGCATCGAGTATTCACCGGAGCTCCACCGCATCGCCGAGCGGAACATCGAGCGTTACCGCGGGCGCGAGCAACGCTGCTACCAGATCCGCTCGATCTGCGCCGACGCGCTGCGCTTCGAGCCGCCGCAAAAGCCGCTGGTGTGCTTCTTTTTCAATCCGTTCGACGACGACACGATGCGGGCAGTGCTCGAGCGGCTCGGAGAATCCGCCCGCTCACTACGCCGGGAGATCTACCTCGTGTACACGAACATGCGGAACGTGCGCGAGCACGAGGACGTGCTGACCGAGCACCAGGACCTGGTGCTGCTCTCGCGCGACGAGCGCTATCTGGTGTTCGCGCTGCAGCCTCAGTGACGCGAGATCGCGAGCCGGGGGCGGTTGCTCAGTCGTCACGCCGGAGCTCGTCGACGCAGAAGTCGAAGGGCTGCGCGGCCAGGCTGCCGGGCACCACTACGCCTATCGACTCGAGCGATCCGCCGGGGAACTCCGTGCCGAGCCCGCCTTCCCAGCACTCCGTGTTGAACGTGTGCCAGAAGATTTCGCCAGCCTGTCCGACGACGTCCGCGCACCAGCGCTTGGTCGGATCGGTGTCGCCGCCGGGAGCCTGGATCTGGATCCGAAGCGGCGTGCCACCCGGGTTCGTGATGTTGAAGTACACGCCGTCCCCGCTCGGGTTCCAGACACCCTTGGTGTCCATGTCGTCGCCCACCTCTTGCGCGAGGGTGATGCCGATCATCGCGCTGGCGGAGTAGTCTGCGGTGCCGGCGACGGTGCCGCTCGCGCACAGCTTGCCGTTCTCCGGCAGGGCACTGAAATCTGCCGGGCTGATCGTCGAGCCCTTGTCGTCTGCCCAGGTCCAGGCGTATCCGTGCCACTCGAGCGTCGTGACGTAGCCGCCTTCCGAGACCCGGAAGTTCGGGTTCGGCTCGCCCGACGTGGCGTCGCACTCGTCGAGGCAGTCGGAGAACGCGTTGCGCGTGCCGTTCACGAGCGCCTGACGCACGAGGGTGCAGTCGTAGGTAAGCACGCACTGGTTGATGCAGCGGTCGCCGGCCGTCGCATCCATGCAGATCGCGCCTTGCCCGCCGATGTCGCAGAGCTCGAACTTGCCGAGGGCGTTCGCGCAGGTGGGCTCCGTCGTCGAGCCGCCACCGTAGGCGATCTCGCAAGCGGTGCGGCACACGGACACGTCGTTGCTGACGCCGGCTTTGGCGTCGTCGTAGTCCTCGCAGCGCGAACCGACGTAACAAGACGCCCTGCACTGCGCGAGCTCGGTCGCATCGCAGGCTCGGATTTCCGGATCGGAGTCCACGGCGCAGCCCACCGCCCACTCGAGCAGCGATTGACAGACGGGAGGACGACTCGGCGTGCCGCCCGTTCCCGTCATCGGCGGCGTTCCGCCGGTCGCGCGGCCTCCGGTCGACGTCGTCAGACCCGTGCCCCCGTTCGAGGCGCCGCCGACTCCCGTCCCG
>JALYWZ010000458.1 GCA_030852505.1 Myxococcota bacterium
GGGTCACTCCGGACCTCGCTCGGGCGGAGGGTGGGAGGGCGACGCGACGCGCGGAGCCGAGAGGGCGGACGGGCGCGGTCGCTCCCCGGGGTCGCCGAGCTGCGGCGTGTAGAGCTGGCCCTGCTGCTGGTAGACCGAGAGCCGGCCCGCGCCGTCACGCTTGGCGTGGTGCATCGCCGTGTCGGCCGCGCGCAGCAGCTGATCTTTGCTGCGCACGTCGCGCGAGGGGTAGAGCGCGATACCGACCGAGACGCCGATCGGTTGACCGGAGGCCTCGAGCGCGCGCGGTTCGCCGAGCTCGCGGAACAGGCGCTCGGCGACGGTGGTGGCGCCCGCGAAATGCGTGCTCGGCAGCAGCACCAAGAACTCGTCCGCACCGAACCGCGTCACGACGTCCACCTCGCGCACGCTCTTTTTCAGGGCGTCTGCCACCTTCTGGATCACGCGATCGCCCGCGGGTCGCCCGCTGGCTTCGTTGTGAGAACGCAGGTTGTCGATGTCCACTACCATGCACGCCAGGGGGTCGTGATAGCGCTCGGCCCTCTTGAACTCCTCGTTCAAACGAGCGTGCAAGTAACGGTAGTTGAAGAGCCCCGTCAATGGGTCGAACAGGCTGAGCTGTTCGAGCCGGGCCCGCGCGTCGGCCACGTGATCGTAGAGCCGCTTGATCCGCAGCATCGACTCGACCCGGGCGATCAGCTCCTCAGGGTCGAAGGGCTTGCACACGTAGTCGTCGGCGCCGATACGCAGGCCCTCGACGCGGCTCGCGCTGTCGGTACGTACGGTCAAGAGCACCACCGGCAGGAAGCCGTGGCTGGTCATGCCCTTGATCAGCCGGCACGCTTCGAGGCCGGTCAGGCGCGGCATCAGCACGTCGAGCAAGACCAGATCCACCGAGCCCTTCGCCACGCGCTCGACCGCGGCCTGGCCATCCGCGACGGTGTCGACCCTGAACCCCCGTGCGGTGAGCACGGCTTCCAGAGCCTCGCGCGTCAGACGGTCGTCGTCCGCCACTAACAGTTGCGAGTCGGAAAGCGGCCGCACCGACTGCGACAGGCCCGACGAGCTCGGATCACTCTCCGCCACGGCCCCTCAGAGTAGTCGAACGCCAGCCGGTTGACGACCACCGCGTGCGCGCGAAGAAACGGCCTTCGTCGCGCATGTGGGAGCCCGTCGGTGCGGCTCCCCCATCAGTACTGGTGGGTGACGGGGGCCGCCTCGGCCGTCGTACGCCCGCCCGCTGCGGCCAGGTACAGCTCGTCGAGAGCGAGGGTGACCGTGAAGTAGCCGCGTGCATCGTGGCTGTAGAACGGTTGGCGGCGTTGCCCGTCGGCGCCGAGCTGGCCGGTGAGGTTCGAATATCCGATCGAGAGCGCGAGCTGTTTCGTCAGCTCGTAGCCGAGCTCGACGTTGAACAGGGTCGAGACGCCGTAGCGCGGAGCGTCCTCGCGGGCCTCGACCTCGGCGCAGCCGGTGACGACCACGCCGCAGACCTCGACGCGGTCGTTCAGCGCGCGGCGATGAGCGTAGCGCAGGCCGAGCTCGGTCAACAGCGTGAGGTCGCGCACGAGCTCGACCTCGGCGCTCGCCGAAATCGCGGCCTGGTGCAGGGGAAACGCGCTGCCCGAGATTTGGTCGCTCGGCAGCGAGCGGCCGTCGGGGCCGAGGCGCACGCGGTCCACGTCGTCGCTCGTCGGAACGGTGCTGCTCACGAATTGGTAGACGTAGCGCGCGTTCGCGCGCAGCAAGGCTTTCGAGAGGAAGCTCGCGCGGTCCCCGCGCAGCGGCACGAGCTGCTCGACGCCGACGCCCGCGCCGAGCCCCAAGATCTTGCCATTCGATGCGCTCACCTTCGAGGTCGGGAGGATCAGCTGCGGCGCGCGCAGGACCAGATCGGTGGTGGCGCCCGGTGAATCATTCACCCGCCGGACGTAGGCGAGCCAGAGCTCGGCGTCCGTGAACGTCCATTCGCCGCGCTCGGTCGTCGAGTCGCTGTCCGTGAACTCACGCACCAGCGCGATATCGCCGCGCACGCTCAGGCTCTCGGCCTCGACGTCGTGGAAGTAGTAGCGGGGCCGGAGACCGAACGTCATCTCGTAGACGGGGTTCCGGCTCTGGTAATCCTGCCCGACGCCCAACGAATCGGCGCTCGCGGCGTTGTCCCAGTACAGCGTGCTCGCACGAAACGGGACTCGCGGTTGGTTGCTGTCTTGCGATGCTGCAGCCTCGCTCGAGATACCCGAGTCGATGACGGCGGGCTCGGCCGCGGGCCTGGCTTCGGCTCCGGCGGGCGATTCAGCAGCCAGCGCCGCTGCGGGGCTCAGGCTCGCGAGCGCGAACCCGGACCGAGCGAGCCAAATGCGAGCTGCCAGCATCGCGCAGAGGCTAGCGCGTTTTTTCACCCCCGGGACAGCCCGGACGGGTGGAAGCGCTGGTCGGCGGCGGCGAGTCGGGCTAAGCGTCGGTCCCCATGTCGCAGCCCCTCCCCGCCACCGAGATCACGGCGCTCCTCGGCCGCGGCACGCACTTCGAGGGCAAGTTGCACTTCGCCGGGCGTGTGCGGATCGACGGCAGCTTCCGGGGAGAAATTCGCACGGAGGACGTGCTGGTGATCGGCGACGGCGCGGAGATCGACGCAACGATCGAGGCGGGCACCGTCATCATCAAGGGCGGAAGTTTGACGGGCTCGGTGGTCGCAACCGAGGCCATCGAGCTCTACGTGCCCGCGCGCGTGAACGGGACGCTGCGGGCGCCCGAGATCTTCATGGACAAGGGCGTGCAGTTCTCCGGCACCTGCACCATCGAGCCAGTGCGGGCCAGCGGGCCGGCGTAACCGAGCGCGGCGTAACAGAGCGAGACGTCGGGCCGCAACACTTACCCAGCCCGGGCGGGCAAGTGTCGCCGTTTTGCGTCACCGAGGCTCGCCGTTCGCAGCGCGGAAAGACTCGCTATCCTCGCGATCTCACAGGATTGACGCGCGTTTCGCGAGAGTTGGATGATGCTCGGGTCTCTGGCCGGAGGGCGGCACGCAGCGTGCATCTAGTGAGACCCAGGTGATGCGAATGAATCGGCGCTCAGCGATCCTGTTGGCTCTCGGTGCGGTAACGGCGGCTCTCACTCCCGCTGGGGATGCTCACGCGGAAGGCTCGAACAGCCGCAAGGTGGAGCGCTACGAGGTGGCCGGCAAGGGCGCCCGGGCCGGCGCCGCACGCGCGGTCGTGGAAGCGCCGCGTGAGGTCGTGCGCTCGGTCGTCACCGACTACAACCGTTACACCGACTTCATCACGCGCTTCCGCTCCGCGAAGATCGTGGGGAAGTCTGGGGACAAGACGGACGTCTACCTACAGGTGCCGATCATGAACGGCACGGTGAAGATCTGGGCCGTCGTGCGCTTCGATCCGCCGAAGCAGGTCGGCAACGACCTCGTGATCACGAGCAAGATGCTGAAGGGCAACGTCAAGCGATTGGATGCGAACTGGCGCATCAAGCAGCTCGACGCGCAGCGCAGCGAGCTGGCGCTCGAGCTCACGATCGTACCGGATATTCCGGTTCCGGATTCACTGGTGCTGCCCGAGGTTCGCTATGCCGCCGCCAAGGCCGTGAGCGGCTCGCGCGATGAAGCCGAGCGCCGCCGCGCCAAGGGTGGCGAGCAGTCGTAAGCACTGGTGTCGGTCCCGATACCACCTGAGACTGGCAGCACGATGACTGACTGCTGACAGCCGGCCAGCGAGGGCGATAGTCTGCCTAGACTAGAACGCCATGCATGCTTCGACCGTGATCCTCGTCGCCTTCCTCACCTCGGTGCTCACGTCGACGGGCACCGTGTATCTCGTCGAACGGCTGAACCTGTTCGAGAAGCCCGCCGTCGAACAAACCTCGGTTCCGAACGTGCGCGGGCTGCCGGAGGCCGAGGCACGCGCCAATCTCGAAGCAGCGGGCTTCATCGCGCTGATGGGCCAGCGCGAGCTGTCACCCGATGCGAAGCCCGGCACGGTGTTGCGGCAGTCGGTGCCGGGTGGGCAGCCGCTGCCCAAAGGCCACCAGGTCACGTTGACGATCGCCGACGCTCTGCCCAAGGTGCCGAACGTCACGGGCCTCGGCACGGCGGAAGCGCGGATCTTGTTGGAAAAGGACGGCTTCAAGCTCGAGGTCGGTGAGCCGCTCGCCGATGCCACCGTGGAAGCCGGAAAGATCGTGAAGCAGGGGCCGGCCGCGGACACGGCGTACGAGAAGGGCAAGAGCGTGCTCGTGCAGGTCTCGAGCGGGCCGGGCGAGATCGAGGTGCCCAAGGTGATCGGCCTCGGCTTGAACAAGGCCAAAGAGCAGCTCGAGAAGCTGGGTTTCAAGCCGCAGGTGCGCTGGGTCTCGCAGGCCGAGACGGCAACCTTCGCCGTGCTCGGTCAAAAGCCGCCCGCCGGTGAGAAGGCCAAGACCGGCGCCGACATCGAGCTCGTGGTCAACCGCTGAGCCGCGGCTACAGTCAGGCGCCATGCCTGGCGCCCGCCCGATGAACCCGAGCTCCGCGTGGATGCTCGCGCCGAGCGAGCGTCACGCCGAGGCGCTGGTGATCACCGGAGCCAGCGCTTCGAGCCTGCCCGCATGGCTGAACGAGCTCGCCTCGGAGCGCACGCCGGATCTGACCCCGACGACGCCGGAAATCCGGCGTTTGCTCACGGCGCGGCTCCTGGGCCTGCAGAGCTCGCGGGCGCGCGGGGTGGACGACGCGCTCGGCGCGCTGCGGCGGGCGCGCACGCGGACGAGCAGCCTGCGCGCCACCAACACGGAACGAGGCGCCTGGCTCGCGAAAACGCTCGAAGCTGCGGACGCCGAGCTCCGGCTGCGCAATCTGAGAGACGACCGAGACGGCACCTGGCTCGCCGCCGAGCTCTTGAGGTCCGAACCCGAGCGGGTCCGC
>JALYWZ010000459.1 GCA_030852505.1 Myxococcota bacterium
ATCCGGAGCCGCTGCTCAAGTGGGCCGAGTCCACGCCGAGCCTCGTGAACGACCCGCTGAGCCGCTTCGGCTCGCTGCTGCTGCCGCCGCTGACGATCGGCGCGCTGGTGGCCTATTTCGGCTTCGGAGCTCCAGGTTGGCCAGCGCTCGTGGGCCTCGTGGCGCAGGCGCTGCTCTTGGTGCGGGCGGCACGCGAGACTGGCATCGCGTTCGGCGCGGTCTCGGCGACCGAGGGCGCGTTCCTCCGCTATGGCGCGCTGCTCGAGATCGTCGAGGGCCTGAGTCACGACGACCCGCTGCTCCTAGATTTGAAGGCGCGGCTCGAGACGAGCTCGGGCATGCCGTCGCGCGCGATGAACCAGTTCAAGTCGATCGTGGGCTGGTTCGATCTGCGCCACAACGGGCTCCTGCATCCCGTCGTCAATCTGATTTTGCTCTGGGACATCCACTGCACGCTCGCGCTCGAGCGCTGGCAGCTGCGCGCCGGCAAGCACCTGCGCGCCTGGTTCGACGTGATCGGCTGGTTCGAGGCGCTGTCGTCGCTCGCGGCGTTCGCGCGCGACGAGCCCGATGCCATCTACCCCGAGCTCGACGACGGGCCGGCGCGCTTCGAGGCCGAGGCGCTCGGCCATCCGTTGATCGCCCCCGGCCGCCGGGTCCCGAACGACGTGTCGCTCGCCGCGCCGGGCACCGCGCTGCTCGTCACGGGCTCGAACATGTCGGGAAAAAGCACGCTGCTCCGCGCGATGGGGCTGGCTACCGTGCTCGCCCTGGCAGGCGCTCCGGTTCCGGCGCGGCGCTTCCGCGTCTCGCGGCTCGTGCCCGCGACGAGCATCCGCGTGGCAGACTCGCTCGAGGCCGGAGTCAGCCATTTTTACGCCGAGATCGGCAAGTTGAAGCGCGTCGTGGACGCGGCAGAGGGCCCGTCTCCGGTGCTGTTCCTGCTCGACGAGGTGCTGCACGGCACCAACTCTCGCGAGCGACAGATCGGCGCGCGCTGGGTGCTTGCGCGATTGCTCGAGCTCGGGTCCCTGGGTGCGGTATCCACCCACGATCAGGAGCTGTGCCGGTTGCCGGACGCGCTGATGTCGTCGGTGCGGCTCGTTCACCTGCGCGAGAGCGTCAAGGACGGCAGCATGACCTTCGACTACAAGGTGTACCCCGGCCCGGTGAGCTCGGGTAATGCGCTGCGCCTGATGCGCAACATCGGGCTCGAAGTGCCGCTCGAGTAGGACCAGATCCGGGGTCCGTGCCCGGAAATCGTGTTAAGACGCGGTCCGTGCGCACTTCGCCCGATAGAGTCGAGCGCTTCTTTCGCGCTCTGACAGCGCTCCAAGTCCGCCATCCCTGGGCGCTGCTCGGCCTCACGCTGTTGCTCACGGCGTTGGCCGTGCTCGCCGCCAGAAAGCTCGAGCTCCACACCTCGCTCGGCGAGCTCTTGCCGAGCGGGAAAGAGAGCGTGATCGTCGCCGATCGCGTCAACAAGCGCTTGCCCTCGGTGTCCAGCATCGTGGTCGTGGCGGAGGGCCGGGACAACGAAGGCTTGAAGCGCTTCGTGGATGCGGTCACCCCGGAGCTGCGCAAGATCGACCCGAACCTGGTCGGGCAGGTCGATTCCGGCATCCACGCGACCCAGGAGTTCTTCGAGAAGAACAAGCTGCTCTACGCGCCGCTCGACCTCGTGAACGAGGTGCGCGATCGGATCGTCGACCGCTACGACTACGAGGTCGGGCAGAGCCTCGGCACCTTGCTGGAAGAGGACGATCCGCCGCCGCCGATCACCGAGGAGTCGATCCGCAAGGAAATCGAGGAGCGGACGCCGAAGACGGACACGCCGCTGCATCAGTCGTATCCGGGCGGGTATTACCTCGATCCGGAGCGCCATCAGATCGTGGTGCGGGTGCTCACGCCGCTCGGCAGCGGCGACATCGAGCGCGCCGAGCAGCTGCGCTCGCTGGTGCAACAAGCGGTCGACCGCGTCCAGCCGAAGCAGTTCGATCCGACGATCAAGGTCGGGCTCAGCGGCAACCTGCTGACGGGTGTCGAGGCCTACCTCAGGATCAAGGGAGACCTCGCGCACGTCGGGTTCTGGGGCGTGACGGGCGTCTTGATCGTGGTCCTGGTGTTCTTCATGCGCCTGCGCACCGTGGTCTCGATGACGGTGGCGGTCGGCGCGGGCGCGGCCTGGACCTTCGGCGCCTCGTATTTTCTGGTCGGGCACCTGAACTCCTCGACCGGGTTCTTGTTCAGCATCATCGTCGGCAACGGCATCAATTTCGGCGTCGTGTACATGGCGCGCTTCCTCGAGGCGCGGCGCGACCACGGCGTCGAAGAGAGCGCGTTCACCGCCCACTACGAGACCTGGTCGGGCACGCTGTCGGCGGCCCTGGCCGCGGCCGCGTCGTACGGCGCGCTGTCGATCACCGACTTCCGAGGCTTCAAACAATTCGGCCTGATCGGCGGCACGGGCATGGTGCTGTGCTGGATCACGACGGAGCTGGTGCTGCCGGTGGTGCTGGTGCTGTTCGAGAAGCTGAGCCCGTCGAATCGCAAGGGCGGGTTCCGCAGCGTGCTCGCCGGACATTACGGGCGCCCCTTCGCCTGGCTCGCGACGCGCTCGCCGAGCGTGGTGATCGGTATTTCACTGCTGATCACGCTGTCGTCGCTGGCGCTCGGCGCGCGCTACGTGAAGCTCGATCCGATGGAGTACAACATGCGCACGGTGGACAACGCCGCCACCGAGCGTCCGACCGAGATCCGCCGGCTCGCGCAGATCGCAGACCGGATCCTCGGCAAGCTGCGCCAGGATGGGCTCGCGATCGCGGTCGATCGCCTCGAGCAGGTGCTGCCGCTGAAGAAGGCGCTCGAGGCGCGCCGCGACTCGGTGCCCAAAGATCAGCGGCCGTTCGACTCGGTGGTCACGATCCACTCGCTCTTGCCGAGCGACCAGGAACAGAAGATCGCCCGGATCGGCGAGATCCGCGAGACGCTCGATCGCGCGCGGCGGCGCGGCTTCGTCAAAGATCAGGACTGGGAAAAAATCCAGGAGCTGGTCCCCGAGGCAGGCGTGAAGCCGATCGGCATCGCCGACCTGCCCGAGCAGATGGCCCAACCCTTCACCGAGAAGGACGGCCGGCGCGGGCTGCTCGTGTACCTCGGCCCGAAGAAGGACGAGAGCGTCTGGGACGGCCATTACCTGTTGCGCTGGGCGGACAGCTTCCGGCGCACGGTCTTGCCGGACGGCTCCGTCGTGCAGGGCAGCGGTCGCGCCGTGATCTTCGCCGACGTGATCTTGGCGATCGTCCAGGACACGCCGCGCGCGTTGCTGGCCTCGCTGTTGTCGACGATGCTGATCATCCTGGTCACGTTCCGCGCCAAACGCGACGCCTGGTGGGTGATAAGCTCCGTGATGCTGGGCTTCACCTGGACGATCGGCGTGCTCGCGATCTGGAAGACGAGCTACGCGCCAGAAACTGGGCTCGTGGTCGAGGGCATGAAGATCAACTTTTTGAACTTCGTGGCGTTACCGATCACGATTGGTGTCGGCGTCGACTACTCGGTGAACGTGATGCAGCGCTACCGGATCTCTGGCGGCGATATGCGCCGCGTGATCGTCGAGACCGGCGGCGCCGTGGTGCTCTGCTCGCTGACCACGCTCGTCAGCTATCTGTCGCTCACCTTGTCGATCAACGGCGCGATCCGGAGCTTCGGCATCGCGGCCGCGATCGGCGAGCTGTGCTGCATGCTGAACGGCGTGCTGGTCTTGCCCGCGCTGCTCTACTGGCTGGATCAGCGTAAGAAGAAGGCTCAGGCGGCGGCCGTCTGACGGCGAAACGCGTACAGCCCCAGCATCAGCATGTAGAGCACCGCCACCAGCGCGGCCTCTTGCGTCTGGAGCTCGAGGAACAGCTGCGCCTCGCGGCGCCGTGCCAGCTCGAACCCGAGCAAGCCGGAGGCCAGGCAGCCCACCTTGACGAGCACGAGCAAGAGCGCCTCCAGCCGTAGCGAAGGCCCCGACAGGAACAAGAGCGCGATCGGCACCAGGTACTTGGCCGTCACGATCGGCACCGCCAGCGCTGCGGCGCGCGCCTCCCCGGCCTCGATCGGCGTGAGCGACAGCGCAAATCGGAAGTCCACGTTCGCGAAGCGCAGCGCCCCGAGCAACACGAAGAACGCCATGAACCCGTAGGCGGCCTGGCCGAGCGGCAGCACCCACGAAGCGGTCGGCGATGCGGCGCGCGCCTCCACGCGCTCGGCGGCCCGGCTGAAGCCCACGTAGGACACCCACAGGCAGGTCACGTTCAAGAACGGCAGAGGCGAAAGATCCGTGGCAAAGCCGATTACCGTCAGCAGGCTCAGCAAGACCGCGAACCGCACCCGCTCGGCGCCGTCGCGCGCCGCGAAGCTCACTGCGGCGAACGCCGCGAACGAAACGCCGAGGCGCGGCAGCACGCCCGCGTGCTCGAACCAGCCGAGCAGCGGGTACGTCCACTGCCACTCCTTCAGCACGGGCGCGTAGAGCGCGGTGAGCGGCAACACCGCGAGAGCCAGGAAGGTTCGCACTCCGCGCTCGCGATGCAGGCCGAGCGCGTGCGACAGGATCAGCCAGGTGCTGCCGTAGAGCAGATTGCGGGCGGTGCCGTAGTAGTACGGGCCGAAACCCAAGAGCAGCAGCATCACGGCGCAGGCGCTGATCCCGAGCGCGTAACGCAGCTTCACGCCGCCGAGCCGCGACCAGGCCGCGCCGATCGCCCCGATCACGGCCGCGAGGCCCAGCCAGAAGCCGACGGTCCAGCGCGGGTTGACGTGGTTCTGGAGCGTCACGAGCGTGTGGTGCGCGGAGCTGCCGACCGCAAATGCCGCGGCGAATCCGAGCGCGATCAGCGCCGCGTAGCGTAAGCCCGTCGAG
>JALYWZ010000460.1 GCA_030852505.1 Myxococcota bacterium
CGCCGCCCGTGGTCGTGCTGCCCCCCGATGGCGAAGCACCGCCGGTCGTGATCGTTCCACCGCTGCTCGCGCCTCCTCCGCTCGAAGCCTGGACGCCACCGCTCGCCGCGTTGGTGCTGCCGCCGGTCTCGCGCGCTCCACCATTGGTGTTGCCGCCAGTGGCCGCGATCACTCCGCCCTGCGCGCCGCTTCCTTCCCCGCCGTCGTCCGATTTGGGCTCGGAGCTACAAGCCCAACCGAGGGCTACGAGGAGCAGCGAAGACGGGCTGAGCGCGCGGAACATCCAGCCTCGGTTATGCGCCGGCACGGCCCCAGGATCCGTCCGAATTTCAGTGTCATCACCCGATCCGCGTCCGGCCAGACAGCCTCTCTGTGAGCATGTTCCTGAGAACTTCGGAAGAAGCCCGTGGACAAGAAGTGGGCTGCTTGTGTTCAGCGGTTCGAAAGTTCAGCACTGACAAGGAGTTACGGCGATCTTGCTCAGGCGCTCTCGGGCCTCGACACAACCTGTTGTGGTTTTATGTTGTTGATCCCCAAGGTCTTGGGGTAGAACGGCCATTCCCGATTTGAGCAGGGCCTGCGCGCAGTGCCAGTATTTTTCGAGTGAGAGGCGCGGGTCTTCGTAGAGTGCTGAACAGACTGACACCTCGGAATCAGGGTCAAATCGCGGGGTAGCTCCCCCGCCCGAACCTGCGACACGAGCCCACCCCTACCGACCTGGGCGCCCACCGGCGGCGTCCGGGCAGGGTGAGCTTTCGCGTCGCGATTCCCCCGTTTTCATTGGGTGTTTTGAGGCGGTCCCAGACCCGGCGAAGGAGAGACGAACGATGGCGCAATCGACGATCGTAGGTCACGAGAATCAGGTGCTGAAGGGTTCCAGCCGTCCGAGCGAGGCCCCTCGCTCGAAACGTTCGTCGAAGAAACTTCGCAAGGGCCTGGCCCTGGAACGCCGCTACACCCGCCCCGAGGCGGATCCGTTCGAGGGCATGGTCTGGGAGAGCCGCTCGAGCGTGATCACGAACCCCGACGGATCGGTCGTCTTCAAGATGGAGGGCGCCGAGGTGCCCGCGGGCTGGTCGCAGCTCGCCACCGACATCGTCGTCTCGAAGTACTTCCGTAAGGCCGGCATCCACGGCGACAAGAAGCGGGGCGAGACCAGCGTGCGCCAGGTCATTCACCGCATCGCCCACACCATTCGCAAGGCGGGTGAGGAGTTCGGGGGCTATTTCGCGACCAAGAAGGACGCGGACACCTTCGAGGCAGAGCTGTCGTGGATGATGGCGAACCAGTACGGCGCCTTCAACTCGCCGGTCTGGTTCAACTGCGGCCTCTATCACGAGTACGGGATCACCGGCTCCGGCGGCAACTGGGCCTACTCGGAGAAGGCCAACGCCGTGGCCGAGACGCCGGACGCGTACAGCCACCCCCAGT
This sequence comes from Myxococcota bacterium, assembly GCA_030852505.1. GTDB lineage: Bacteria > Myxococcota_A > Polyangia > Polyangiales > Polyangiaceae > PMG-095. Next base: position 1,432 of record JALYWZ010000460.1, read on the forward strand.
GCTCGGCCTGCTTCATCCAGACGGTCGAGGACGACTTGATGGGCATCTACGACCTCGTGAAGTCCGAGGCGCGCCTGTTCAAGTACGGCTCCGGCACCGGCAGCAACTTCAGCAGGATCCGCGGCAAGCAGGAGAAGCTGTCGGGCGGCGGTACCTCGAGCGGTTTGATGAGCTTCCTCGAGGTGTTCGACCGAGCCGCGGGTGCCACGAAGAGCGGCGGAACCACCCGCCGCGCCGCGAAGATGGTCTGCCTGGACATGGACCATCCGGAAATCGAGAGCTTCATCAACTGGAAGGTCCGCGAGGAGAAGAAGGTCAAGGCGCTGATCGCCGCCGGCTTCGAGAGCGACTTCAACGGCGAGGCGTACCGCACCGTCAGCGGCCAGAACTCCAACAACTCGATCCGCGTGACGGACGACTTCATGCGCGCAGCCGCGAGCGGCGGCAAATGGCAGACCCGCGCGCGCACCACGGGCGAGGTGGTCGACACCTACGAGGCGGCCGATCTGTGGAACCAGATCGCCGAGGCCGCGTGGGCCTGCGCCGATCCGGGCGTGCAGTACGACAGCACCATCAACCGCTGGCACACCTGCCCGAACACGGGGAAGATCAACGCTTCGAACCCGTGCTCCGAGTACATGTTCCTCGACGACACGGCCTGCAACCTGTCGTCCCTGAACCTGACCAAGTTCCTGCGCGAAGACGGCAGCTTCGACGTCGAGGGCTATCGCCACGCCGTCGAGGTGTTCTTCGTGGCGCAGGAGATCCTCGTCGATTTCTCGGCTTACCCCACCAAGAGCATCGCGCAGAATTCGCACGACTACCGCCCGCTCGGGCTCGGCTACGCGAACCTCGGCACGGTCTTGATGCTGCTCGGCATCCCGTATGATTCCGAGAAGGGCCGCGCCATCGCCGCCGCGCTGACCTCGATCCTGTGCGGTCATGCCTATGCCACGAGCGCGCGCATGGCGGGCTCCAAGGGTCCGTTCCCCGGCTACCTGAAGAACCGCGAGCCGATGCTGCGGGTCATGCGCATGCACCAGGAAGCGGCCTACGCCATCCACCGCGACGCTTGCCCCGAAGATCTGTGGCAGGCCGCCGGCGAAGCCTGGGACGAGGCCGTGAACCTCGGCGAGCAGCTCGGCTACCGGAACGCGCAAGCCACCGTGCTGGCGCCGACGGGCACGATCGGCCTGCTCATGGACTGCGACACCACCGGCATCGAGCCCGACTTCGCGCTCGTGAAGTTCAAGAAGCTCGCCGGCGGCGGCTATTTCAAGATCGTAAACCAGTCGGTTCCGGAGGCGCTGCGCCGGCTCCGCTACTCCGAGGCCGAGATCCAGGAAATCGTCGCCTACGTCTCGGGCACGAACACCTTGCTCGGCGCGCCGCACGTCAACCGCGCGAGCCTCAAGGCCCGCGGCTTGACCGACGAGGAGCTCGCGAAAATCGAGAACGCCTTGCCCGGCGTGTTCGATCTGTCGCTCGCCTTCGGGGCCTGGGTCGTCGGCAAAGAGTGCTACGACCGCCTCGGCGTCACGGCCGACAAGCTGTCGAAGCCGGGGTTCAGCCTGCTCCGCTACCTCGGCTTCTCGGACAAGGAAGTCGAAGAAGCCAACGACGTGATCGTCGGCCGCATGACGATCGAGGGCGCGCCGTACCTGAAGCCGGAGCACTACGCGGTGTTCGATTGCGCGAACCGCTGCGGCCGCATTGGTCAGCGCTTCCTCGCTCCGATGGCGCACGTGCGCATGATGGCGGCGGCTCAGCCGTTCTTGTCCGGCGCGATCAGCAAGACCGTGAACTTGCCGAACGAAGCCAGCGTCGACGACGTTCGGCAAATCTACGAAGAGGGCTGGAAGCTCGGTCTGAAGGCGATCGCGCTGTATCGCGACGGTTGCAAGGCCTCACAGCCGCTGTCGACGAGCAACAAAGAGCGCAGCGAAGAGCCGTCGGCGCAAACCGAGGCCGAAGCCGCACCCGTCGCGCAGGCCCACGCCATCACGCTGCAGCGGCCGGAGGGCACGCGCGTGCGCTTGCCGAAGAAGCGCCGCGGCTTCACCCAGGAGGCTCACGTCGGCGGGCACAAGGTCTTCTTGCGCACCGGTGAGTACGATGACGGCACGCTCGGCGAGATCTTCATCGACATGCACAAGGAGGGCGCCGCCTTCCGTTCGCTGATGAACTGCTTCGCGATGTCGGTGTCGATCGGGTTGCAGTACGGCGTACCGCTCGAGCAGTTCGTGGAGCAGTTCACGTTCACGCGCTTCGAGCCCGGCGGCGCGGTCACCGGCCACCCGAACATCAAGTTCTCGACCTCGATCGTCGACTACATCTTCCGCGTGCTCGGCGTGGAATACCTGCAGCGTTACGACTTCGCTCAGGTCAAGCCCGCCGAGGGCGCGTCGCCAATCGAGGATCCGACCGTGCCGCGACTGGTGGCGTCCGAGGTCGAGTCCAAGCCCGTCGAGGTCGAACGTCCGGCCCTGACTGCCGCCCACGAGGGCAGCCACGGCGCGCTCGACGCGCAGCTCGAAGAAATGATGGGCGACGCCCCCGTGTGCGACGGCTGCGGTCACATCACGGTTCGCAACGGCGCCTGCTACAAGTGCCTGAATTGCGGCAATTCGATGGGCTGCAGCTGAGCCCACGGCGGTCGGATCACGCACAGCGACGTAAGAGCGGCTGGGGCTCGAACGTTAGTTGGTAATCCGCGACGGGCGACCGCGCGACCGGTTCACCCCGGCCGGGCAGCGCCCGTCGTTCTGCCCTCGTGGATTCGCGAACTTTACCCGCCAAACCAGGCCGGCTATGAAGGAGCCGGTGGCGGGCAAGAGACCCGCGCTCGGAGTAACCCCATGAAGCCGACGAAGAAAGCTCAAGTGCTCGCCCCCTTGCTCGTGTGTCTGTTGGTGCCGGCGCTCGGTGCCGCCACGGGTTGCAAGAAGGACGAGCCGCCGCCGCCCCTGCCCTCTGCCACGGCCCCCGTGGTCGCGGCGCCGGTCGCCACGCCCGAGCCGATCCAGCTCGAGCCGGAACCCGAGCCGGTCCCGTCGGCTTCTGCGAGCGCCACGGCCGCCAAAGGCACGGGCACGGGCTCGTCGATCAAGAAGTGCTGCGCGGCGCTGCGCCAGAACGCGGCGAATGCTCCCGAGCCGAACAAGACGTACATGCTTCAGGCGGCCGCCGCCTGCGACGCGGGCGCCCAGGTGGGTGGTCTGATGACCATGCTCCGCGGCGTGGGCCTCCCCACCGCCTGTAAGTAAGCTCCCGCGAGGCGCTAACGCGCGAAGTGGTCGAAGCCGCCGCCGAGCGCGCGGCGGCCTTCGCGCGTTTCGAGGGAGACTCCGCGGCCCGCTTCGACGCGGCCTATGACCTTCGCTCCGCGCGGGCGCCTGCGCTCCGGGCCCGTGGCGAGCAGCGCGTAGTCGTCGCCACCGAACAGCCC
>JALYWZ010000461.1 GCA_030852505.1 Myxococcota bacterium
CCGCCCGCATGCTCGGCGAGAGCACGAAAAAGCGCTCGGCCATGGCCCTGGCCGAAGCCGTCGAGTCGCTCGGCACCTCGCTCGGCGCCGCAGCCAGCCGCGACGACTCCCGCGTATCGACGACCGTCTTGCCCGCCGACTTCGGCGCCGCGCTGAAGCTGCTCGCCGAGGTCGTGACGGAGCCGGCCTTCGCCGCGCAGGACTTCGCGCGCGTGAAGAACGAGTGGCTCGACGCCGTGCGCGCCGAACGCCAGGATCCGCAGCGGCTCGCGGCCCTCACCGCGTTCCGCGCGCTGAACGGACCGATCTTCGGCGCTCCCGTCAACGGCAGGCTCGCCGATCTGACGCGGCTTTCAGTCGGGGATTTGCGCGACTTTCATGCGCGTGCGTACACGCCCGACAACTCCGCGCTGATCGTGGTCGGCTCGCTCGACGCCGCCACCGTCAAAGCCGAGGCGGAGCAGAAGCTCGGCGGCTGGCGCGGCAAGAACCGCATCGTCCAGGTGGCGACGCCTCCGCGTGCCGCGGCCGTGCAGCGCGTGCTCTACGTGGATCGTCCCGACGCGGTGCAGACCGCGATTTCGGCGGTGCAACCCTTCCCCGTCCGCGCCGAGCCCGGCCACGAAGCGCGCGAGATCCTGGTCACCACGCTGGGCGGCCTGTTCACCTCGCGCCTGAACACCAACCTGCGCGAAGAGCACGCCTTCACCTATGGCGCCTTCGCGCATTCGCAAGAAGGCCGGCTGTTGGGCACGCTCTTGGTCGGAACCAGCGTGCGCACCGAAGTCACGGCGGAGGCGCTGGTGGAGATCCGCTCCGAGCTCTCGGCGCTGGGCGGAGCCAAGCCCCCCTCGCCGGAAGAGCTCACGCGCTCGCGCGCGGATCTGGAGTTCTCGCTGGGCGCGACGCTCGAGCATCCAAGCAAGATCGCCGGAACCCTCGCGAGCCTCGTGACCGACAACCTGCCGCTCGACTATTACACGCGGTTTCCTGCGCTCGTTCGTGGGGTCGCGCCGGAGCAGATCGTCGCGGCCGCCAAGCTGTTGCAGCCGAACGGGCTTTTGGTCGTGCTGGTCGGCGATCAGAAGCGCTTCTTGCCCGCGCTCACCAAGGCGGGCTTCCAGGCCGAGCCCGCTCCGCCGGAGCTCGTCGAGTAGCTCGCGATCCCGTCAACGCTGCGAGTGCACGACCGGCAGCTCGTCGATGGACACGGTCGGAGGCTCACCGCGCGCCGAAGCTGGCTCCTCCGGCTCCGCCTGCTCCGCTTGGATCGTGACGCGTTTCGCGGTCACGGGCGCGGCTAGCTGCTCGGTCTCGGCCGACGAGGTCCCGGAGCTCAGCCACATCGCCAGCGAGGTGCCGACGACGGCTACGGCAACGCTCGCCGAGAGCACGAGGACCCGCTCTCGGCGGCCGCGCTGCTGGACCACCGCCGTTCGGGGCGCCGCGTTCGCGAGGGCCCGGCGGTCGCGCACCACGATCGTCCGCTCGCCCTGGGGATACGCCGAGTCCGAACCCCGGTGAGACTCGGCGATGACCACCGAGGAATACTCTTGAAGCACCGGCATACGCGGCTGCGGCCGGTGCGCGCCGTGCTCTTCACCCACGATCACGTCTGGCCCGAGCTCGACGATCTCCTCGTCTGCTACGGGAAACGGCGCGCGGGATTGATACGGGTGCGTGGGCGCGCTCCGCAGGTCCTGCTCGATGATCGCGTCATCGGGCAGCTCCTCCAGCTCCTCGATGCCGGGCGCGGGTGTCGGGGGCGAGGCCGCCACGCGGTGCGTTATAGCTCAGACCGAGCCGAGAACCCAGCGCCCAGCACCTGAGCGGCGGAAGGTGGTACACTTCGGCGGTTTTCGTGACCTCCGCCGAGACGATCCTGGTCGTGGACGATGACGCGGTCAGCCGGCACGTCCTCGGAGAGATCCTCGGGAATGCCGGGCTGCGATGCGTCTGCTTGCCGAGTGGCCGGGCCGCGCTCGAGTGGCTGGCCAGCGACGTTCCGCTGTTACTGTTGCTCGACCTGGTGATGGAGCCGCCCGACGGCTACCAGGTCCTGGCGCACGTGCGCAGCCGGCCGGAGCTCCGCGAGCTGCCGGTGGTGGTGCTGACCGCCCTCGAGTCCGACGACGAGATCGCTCGCATCTTCGCGTCGGGCGCGGACGACTACGTGCACAAGCCATTCCGCGCCGCCGAGCTCGTGGCGCGGATCCGCGGTCAGCTCCGGATGCGTGAGTACGTCGATCAGCTGAACCAGCGCGAGCGCTCGCAAGAGACGGTGCTCGAGCTGACGCAGAAGCTCGCCTCCACCCTCGACCTGCGCGACATCCTGTTCACGGTGGTCGAGCGGCTGGCACAGCTCACGCGCGTCGACCGTTGCAGCATCGTGCTGTTCGGCGAGTCCGGCAGCGTGGGTTACGTGCTCGCGTCGAGCGACGACGAGAAGCTCCGGGATCTACCGATCGATCTCGCCGCCTATCCCGAGATCCGCGAGGTGCTGACGAGCGGACAGGCGCTCGTGATCCGCGACGCCGAACGTCACCCGTTGATGGAGATGGTGCGCAAGGCCGAGCCGGCGCGCGGCTTCGTCTCGCTCGCGATCGTGCCGATCCTCCACGACCAAGGCGCGATGGGGGCGCTGTTCTTGCGGGCGCGCACGCGCAACGAGTTCTTCGACCACGACCTGTCGCTGGTGAGCACGGTGGCGAACGCCACTGCTATTGCGCTGCGCAATGCGCGGATCCTGAAGACACTGCGGGACCAGAGCGAAGAGAGCACCTTCGCGCGTGTCGAAGCCGAGCAGCGCCTCGAGCTGTTCCGCCGCTACGCCGACTTCTTCGAGAGCGCCACGCACGGCATGCTGGTGATGGATCGCAGCGGCGCGGTGTTGTTCAGCAACCCGCGTGCCCGCCGCATCACCGGCTTCAGCGAAGCCGACCTGCTCGCCCGCCGCTTCCAGGATCTGGTCGATCCCTCGGAGCGGCGCCGCGTCGAGGGCCTGCTCGCGGACGTCTCGCTGTCCATCCACCCGCAAGACGCGGACTTCTTGCTGCGGTGCCGGAACGGCGAGGTCCTGACCGTGAACCTCGGCACGAGCTCCGTGTTGCACGAAGACGACGCAGTCCTGGTCACGTTCCAGGACGTCACCCTCGAACGCCGCACCGCGATCGAGCTCAAGCGCACCAAGGAGTTTCTGGAGCGGGTGATCGACAGCTCGGTGGACGGCATCGTATCCGCGAACCTGCGGGGTACGGTGGTGCTCTTCAACCGCGCGGCGGCCAGGATCTTCGGGTATGCGCCGGAAGACGTGATCGGCAAGCTGCGCGTGGAGCGGCTCTACCCGCCCGGCGTCGCCCACGACGTGATGCGCAAGATCCGCGACCCGTCCGTGTCCGGCTATGGCCGCCTCGAGGATTACCGCGTCGATATGCTCGGCGCGAACGGCCAGAAGATCCAGGTGTTGCTCTCGGCCTCGCTGGTGATGGACGCGGGGCGCCCGATCGGCTCGGTCGGCATCTTCACCGATATCCGCGACAAGCTCAGGATCCAGGCCGAGCTCGAGCGCGCGCGGCACGAGCTCAGCGAGCGCGAGAAGCAGGACCTCGTGGCGGAGCTCGCCGGCGCAGCCGCCCACGAGCTGAACCAGCCGCTCACCAGCGTGATCGGCTACGCGGGCTTGCTCCGGCGGCGGCTCGTCGATTCACCCGAGCACCTCGCCGCGCTCGACGTGATCATCGATCAGTCCGAGCGCATGGCGGAGATCGTGCGCAAGGTCGGACGCATCACCAAGTACGAGACCATGAGCTACGTCGGCGAGGCGAAGATCCTCGACCTCGAAAAGGCGAGCAGCGAAAAGGGCTAGGTCTGTCCCTGAATTCTGACCGTAAACGTGCCCGTGCCCGTGCCCGTACACGCTCGACCGTGCACGAAGTGCGCAACGGCGCTGGCCAGCGTGCCGATGGGGGAGGCATGCTCGAAACGGAGGTACGATCCACGTACCCGCTGCATTCAAATTCGAGCTGGTGGGGAAGCTCTACAAGGCCCCCGGACCCGCTTTGCTGAAGGCCGCCGTGCAACTGACACGCGACGCCGCCCTGCTCCTTACATAAAGACTTTTCAGCGCACGACGCGGATCACGAGCACCAAGATCCCCTGCTTGTGGCTCTGCCCCGCGACGATGAACTTCTCGTCCAGCTTGGCGCGCACCTCGAGCAACGGCAGAAACTCCTTGCCGCTCGGCTGGTTGATGCTCGCCGAAAACTTCAGCGTGTCCTTGGACAGCACCTGCAAGAGCTGGGTACGGAGCACGCGGCCGTTCGGCAGCGTGAGCGTGCTCGGCGCTTTCTGCTCGAGCGGCAAGCGCTTGCGCTCGAGCAGCGCATAGCTGTCGTAGGAGGAGAACGGCGGCTTCGCGAGCTCGGGCATGTCGCCGATCCGCGCATCGACGCCCTTCTTCGAGTTCGTGGCGTGGAGCACCATCACGTCGGCAAAGAACGGGCTCTGCTCGGGCGGCTTCTCGCCCTGGTTCGGAGCGCCCGAGCCGAGAGGAGCCGGCCGGGACGGAAGCGCTTGCGCCGGCACGGCCAGCAGCAGCGACATCAACAGCGCTCGGCGGTTCATCGAAGCTTTCCGTGGGGCGCGGGGTCGTCCAGAGTCCAGACCACCATGGTATCGGTCACCCCCGCCGACACCAAGAAGATAGCTCCCTGCGTCGCACCGAAATCGACGCTCTCGATCGCGACGGGGGGCTCGCTGGCGGCGTCGGTGTCTCGGGCTTCGGCGAGGCTCGGCGCGCTGCCCGGAGTGGAAACCTGCGCCGAGGCCGCGCGGCTCGAATCGGCCGCAGGCGGCGGCACGCGCAACCACAGAC